>JBKHAG010000006.1:0-37741 GCA_046543005.1 Candidatus Woesearchaeota archaeon
TAAATCAGTTTAATAGAGTAAGCTCAACAGATGAACGAGTGCAAAGTTATAGTTTGTATTACTTAACAGATTCTTTAAATGAATAAATTTAATACAGATTTTCAAAAAACACTTTTTGTAAAGGAAACGTTAAACCTTTTGTTTTAAGAAAATCTAATTCATCCCAAAGATATTTTGAAAACAAATCTTTTTTTAATTCTAAAAACAAATTATCAACATCTTTTGAAGACAGTAATATTAATAATAATTCTTGTGCGACAAAATAAACAGTTGCTTCTAAACGAGTTTCATTAATACCATACTCAGATAAAAATAAATCATAAAAATCATTTTCAAAAAATAAATTATGAGTGAGTAAACAACAAAAATCAAAAAGAATTTTAGAATCATCTTGATTCACATTCAACAAATTAGGTCTTGGTGAAGAAGGATACTTGCCAGCAATCAACCAAAATTCATAAAAGGTATGTTTTGAATCTAAATCAGTCAGTTCATGAAGTTTGAAAATTAACTCATTTTGTTTAGACAACAACAAATCATTTAAAAAAAGTAGTTTTGAATCTAAAAAATTCTGATCATAATCTAAATGTAAAAAACCTTCAACTAATGCAAAAGATGTTTTAAAAATAATTTTAACCATATAGTTCACCAAACCATTGTGCAAAAGAAATATTATTATTTTTTAATTCTGATAAAATTTCTCGAGTTCGAATCCACACATATTTATATAAACCACCAAATTCTGCAAAAAAAGAAAAGTCATCAAGTTGCTTTTTTGAAAAAATTGGTTGCAAAACCCGCAACAATATTGCATTAACGATAGCTTCTAATTCTACATGATTCCAATTTCCTTTCTCATCTTTAATAGGAACTTGCATTATATTATTATGAATTAATTCATGCACTAAATTAAAAAAACAAAAATCTAAATCATAATTATAAGTATTTAATAATAATGGAGAAGAAACACTTGGTTGCCAACCTTCAAACAAAAACACATCTAATTCTTTAATAGGCCAAACAATACCAGATTCTTTTGCAATAGCATCAATTAAATAATCCTTATGTTGTAAAAATAATTTTTCAAGGTTAGATAAGAAGTCAATTAATTTTTCACGTTCATAAGGAACACAAATAATTTTTGATTGAAGATAATAACTTGTTTTAAAATTAACTTTTAACATTTTGTCAACCTACAAATAAAAGAAAAATAAAATAAAAAACTAATACACAATAACTTCTTGCGTTTGATAATTTTCAAAACCACCAGCGATAGTTGCAAAACAACAAGCTTGATTCCTCACATCATAAGAAACGCTAATTCCTTGAGATATAAAACAAGCATCAGTATATTGATTCCACCAAGAATCACCTGCTAAGAAATTATCACAACCATTTGTTAAGTTTCCTGTAAATCCAGAATCACAAGTTTGAAAAAGAACAACACAAGTACTCACATCTTCATCCAATTCATATCCTTGCGGGCACCAGTAATCGCCTCGGTATTGAAAATCACCCTCTTCAATACTTTGACAGACGAGTGTGTCGTCAGTGTTGGTGTTGTGTAGCGTTACTGGGAAGCCTTGCGGACTTTGATTAGTCACACACATCAAGTTTTCATCGTCAGCTACTGCTTCGTTGCACGTTAAAGAGTAGCAATGCTCAACGTCTTCACAACTTGAAACTATTGTTGAAAACGCCATATAACTTGTCGGGTAGGATGAAGCATAAGTTGCTTTCCCCGTGGCTAAAGAAACAGCTTCAAGAGAATCACTTTCTACCGTGCAACCACTTCGAGCACAACTTAATTGTTCAAAAGAATTAACAGTATCAACATCTCGAACAACCACTTCTTTTGTTCCCACAAGTTCACAATCATCATAACAACCTTCGCCTACATAATACGTAAACTCTTCATAAGTCACATCACAACTCTCCACACAATCACTAAAACCACTTTTTGTTTTATCACAAAGCGCGTAACAATTACTGTACTCAGGAATATCTATAGTTAATGGCCTACAAGTTGTATCTACACATGTTTGTTCTTCTTTTAAAGTTGCAAAAGCAGTAATAGCACTACTCGAAGGGTTTTCATATTGAGGATATGAAGCAATAACCGTTGGAGTAATAGTATAATCATTAGAAATAACAGGCATGCTAAAACTATTAAGAGTGGCTTGTAACCCAAAATCACTAAAACTACATTGCGTTATTTTCTCACATAATTCATAGTCATCATCGCAAGGATCAACAACACAATAGGCGTCAGACTCAGTATTATCACAAAGCGTTTTCCAACGTGCAGATGCTACAGGAGTGTTTATAGTATTTTCATATACAAAGCAACCATCAACAGGAGCATTTTGAGCATCACAAAGCGGGCGTGAAGAAGTTGAGTCAACAGATTCTACTGAGGACGCAAGGCCACAACAATATCCAGTTCCTTGATTTTGCAATTCTGTATCAATTGCTTGACGAGCATCAGCGTTACTTTCTGCAATCCACACAGGAGCTCCTCGCATCACATCAGGACAATCAGTTCGTTGTACACACACCATTCCGTTGTCTGTTTCTAAACCAACAAAGGACGAGTTAGGACAACAAAGACTTGTTTCTTCTCCAGAACACGTTGTTGTGACATAGGTTTCGTTGTAATCATCACCACAACATTCTTCTCTATTATAATCATTTTCTCCAAATGAGTTTTGCACACTTGCAAAATAATTCGTTTCATTAACACTTACTTCATAAGAAGAATATTCGTCTATTCCTGCAAGCGCCCAGTTCCCACCACAAGCACTACACGTGTCAGCATCAAAATCACAATCAAGCCAAGCGTTTTTATAATTAGGATGAGGAACAGTTATACCCCAACCTGAAAGCGTTGTTGTTTTATCAGAACACTGAACTGATTTAGATAGAGGAGAATCGCCACCATGGCCATCAGCATAATTTTCAGGAGATTGACAAGCATAAGTTGGGTTAGTTCCAGGTTGCATAGAAGGATCATACAAACAACTAGTGCTACTTCCACAACAAGCACCTAAATACTTATTATATAACGTATCACCGTCTTGTTCAAAAGTATCAAGAGGAGCATTCAAAGTATCAAGCAAGTCAGGAGCCCATCCAAAATCATTTTGCTTTAGAGGATCTGCAGTTGTTGTTGTTTTCCAGTATGTGAAATATTCTCCAGCCCCACAACAAAGATATGTTAAAAAAGGATCATTATCATTACAATCTTGACAACCAGTAAAACCAGAAGTTGCAGAATCATAAGGACAATTATTAATTTCAGATTCTATAATATACCCTGAAGGGCACTCGTCTTGAAACTGTGTAACTTCAGCATCAGGATCATAATATCCGTCACTATCTGCATCCACATAACAATTCACAAGACCTTCGCAATTATCAACTAAACCATCACAATTTTCATCAATACCTGAATTACAAAGTTCTTGTGCTCCAGGGTGTATAGAAGGATTAGAATCATCACAATCAGTTCCTAAAACTTCACTCCAACCAGTTGGACATCCCGTATAATATATTTGACCATCATCACTATTTGCAGTAATATAATCATCACCATCATCGTCAGGATAGCACATGTATTGGCGAGGGTAAAAAACTAGTTGTGCATGAGCATCAGTAGATTGATCAGCTTGACCACCAGCAACAACGTAGCGACCTGCAACAAGTTCTGAAGTGAATAATTCAGCGTTAAAATCAGGAACCGTGTACATCGTAATATCATCTTCTGATAAATAATTCAAATCAGAAACATCAATATCGTATAAAAATCCTGTTCTATCAGCAGTAAAATCACCATACCCAACAATAAAAACTTTATTGCCTTCTTTTTCTAAACTAATAGCAGAAGGGTCTGAATCAAGATTAGTAACATCAAAGGAAATTTGAGTCACTACATCATCTAAGTATCCTCCTAAGTCATCATCAGTACTTAAAGGAGTAGTTGAACCTTCATAAATATGTAATTGGATTTCATCATTAGTATTTCCTAGAATATAAACTAAACCCGTATCTTCATCAACTACATAATCATTAAGTTCGTTAAAAGACATAGCTGAAACGGTTGCTCGTCCGGTAAGCGCAGAAATCTCTTCAGAAGTAGTAAAATCAAGACTGGGAACGTTCATATAATCAACAGTATCAATTAAATCAAGAACTTCACCATTTTTGTTCATTCGTTGAATAAAAAATTCATCTTCACCTTCATCATAATATAAAAAATAATTTGTTTGAGTATCTTCTCCATAGTAAAGACCTCCTAAGCGTCGTAAATCCTCAGCACCTGCAAAAAGATCATAATTATATGAACCTGCAACATATCGAGGGAACTCCTCACGAGAAAAATCCAAGTCAAAATCCGTATCAAAAAAACCTTGCAGGGAACCAGATTCATTTCCGTCCCAGGAATATGATGTTAAAAAGCAATTAGGATCATACTCATCAACGCATTTATAGACTGTAAAGTCTTGCTCACCATAAACACTATCTTGATTACTTATTTTTGCATCCCAACCATATAACAAATTCAAATTACTATAATCAGTCAATTCAAATAAATTATAATCATCAACGCCATTTGCAATCAAAAATTCATCTGCAGGAGAATGATATGGGGCGTTATAATAAAAAGAAGAAAGTGTAACGTGAGGAGGTTGATTTGCTGAATTTTCCCACGTTTCATACACTAAAGAATACCGACCGTCTGTGAATGCTAAAAGTTTAGGTAAACCTTGATTGGTATATAATTTTTTTTGAGAAACCCATTCGTCTTTGAGTTCAAAAGAAATTTCTCCTGAAGAACTCCTATCAACATCGTATGCTTGTATAAATGCATAATCATTATTACTGACTTTTTTTCCTCCAACAATAAATAAATAATCATAAGAAGGATTATATTCTATTTGACTAACAAACCCTTCAAAACCTAAATCAACTGCTTGAGGGCTATCAAGATTATAAGGCGTTATCACATCAAATCCCGAAACTAAAGAAGCTCCTGAAAATAAAATAATAATTGCTACAAATAAAAATAGCTTACAATACATACTAATTTTCATATAAACACCTCAAACACTAACCATGTAGGAGAAAAAGGCATTTATAAAGATTGCTCTTTAAATGTGAATTGCAAAAAATGAAAAGGTTTAAAAGAAAATGTATATTTAAATCTACAAATGTATAAAAAAATAAACATCTCAGAAATTACGTTACAAATTTTAAGCCTCTTTACATCCAAAGAAAAAACAATCCACATTCGAGAAGCTTCCAAATTATGTCGTTGTAGCCCAAGAAGTGCACAAATTGCTCTTGAACAATTAGAAAAAAAAGGAGTTCTTAGTGCACAAAAAAAAGGTAACATGAAATTATTTAACATACAAAACAACACAATAGCAAAACAATACCTACAATTCTCGTTACAACATCAAACCCTTTGTTTTTTTGAAGAAGAACAATACATTCAAGAAATAATACACCATATAAAACAACATAGTAGAGGAATAGGTATATTATTTGGAAGTCGTGTAAAAAAAACAAATAAAAAAAATTCAGATATAGATGTTTTTGTTGCAGGAAGCGCAAATACAAAAGAAATTCAAAAAATAAGCAAATTATATAACATAGAAATTGATGTAAAAATATATTCAAAAAAAGAATTCGAAAAATTTACGAAAAAAGGCGAAAAAGACTTTTTAATAGAAGAAATAAAAAAAGACCATATAGTTTTCTCAGAAATAGAAAATTATGTGGAGCACATATTCTATGAAAAAAATCCAGTGGTGTAAAGATAAAAAAGAAGGAATACAAAAAAAAGTTCCCAACGATAATCTTGCAAACGCATATCTACATAAAGCTATTCGCGCATTAAAAACCAGCAAAGAAATTACTGATTATGAATGGAAAATAACATCGTCATACTATGCAACATATTTTGCAATATATTCAATTCTTATCAAAATAGGAATTCAATGTGAAATTCATAGTTGCACACTTGCAATAGCTCAAAAAATATTATACAAAGAATTTTCTAAAGAAGATATTCAACTAACCCAAACGCTATATTTGTTAAGAAATAAAACACAATATTATATCAGCACCACTAAACAAATAAAAGAGTTTGAAAAAATAAAAAAAAGAATTCCCCAGTTCATAAGTAAAAGCAAGCACATCCAACAACAGCTTACGCAAAAAAGAAAAGAAGAAATTATTCAAGAATTATTTGAAAAATAAAAAACCAATTATTTCTTTTTCACTATAAACATTGCGTGGTGTTTTTCAAAAGGATCAAGTTCTTTATAATCAACAACTACAAGACCTTTGTGAGCTTGGAGTTCTTCACGCACTTCTTTGAAGAGTTGTTTTGGTTTTTTTGTCACGTCAACACTTTGACTTTTTAGTGCGAGTAATCCAAAGCCACCATTGTCTAAAAACATATCACAATTTTTTAAGAAAATTTCAACTTGGTTTCGTTGAGAAATATCCATAAACACAACGTCAACGCGTTCACCAACTAATTTTTTGTATTCAGCTGGTCTGTTTGCATCAGCCATGAGTGGCGCAACATTTTTTTGTTGCTCGCAAAGAAAAACTAAATCGCGAAGAACACGTGGTGCAAAGTCAAGCGCGTAAATATAACCATCACGCACCATATCTGAAAGAAAGCTTACGGTGTATCCATGACTTGCTCCTAAATATAAAACTGTAGAATCAGTTGTGAATCCGATTTGTGAAATTCCTTTTGCAATGCTTGCAAAGAGTTTGCTTCGTTCAGGGTCAACTTCCCGGTACCATTTATCGTTGATTCGAAGAACGTTTTCTTCAAAATAATTTTTTTTAGAAGTTGTCTTAACAAGATATTTTACTAAACGACCTTTTTTTAAGCTAAAAACTCCTGGAAATTTATTAATTTTATTAAGACCATCTTGCACTTGTAAAAAGTTTTGTGGTGAGGGTTTTGAGAATCGATTACTACCATCACGAGAACCTAATGACTTGTTAAAAGGTTTTTTTGGTTTTGAGTGAAATGAAGATTTTGAATTTTTTTTTGAAAAATTCTTTTTAGGTTTTTGTCGATTGTGTTTAAAGGCAGTGTTGTTATTCATACATTCACCCCTTTACTGCGAAGATCTACTATATCTTCCCATACTAGAATTTGCGAAAATAATCCTGCAAACAATCGGACTATTTTCTGAGATTGCTTCAAGGCAGTAGTGTTGTTCATTGTTGAGCCCCCAAGAATTTTTCTTCAAGTTGTTTAAGGTATACCTTACCCGCCAAGTCTTCATCACTTGTGGCTTGCGCGTCTTTGTCTTCTTGCGTTCTAAAATAGTCAATTTTTGCACACAAAGATAGTTTATCAGCGAGTGCTCGAGCAATTTTTCCTCGTTCTTTTGCACGTGATTTTTGTAAGAGTTGATGATTAATAATAAATCCATGTTTTGGACTTTTCGCGCCAGTCTTTAAATGACGAAAAAGAGCTTTTTCCGCGCCCAGTAATTGAATTGTTGAAGCAGGTAAAAGCGCAAGCTGACGAAGAGACCCAGCTGATGCAAGTAATCGCGCAGTAATTGTTGCTCCACCAAGAGCAACAAGATTTTGACAATGTTTTGCTAAAGTAAGTTCTAAATAATGAGTAAGTGATTGTTTGAGTGTAAACAGTGACGCGATGTGAGTTGCAAATGATTTTTGTGCTTCTTCATCTACAGCTTCTGGTTTTTTACCCATGCTAGCACCATAAGAATATTTTTGCATGAGTTCATCATAACAATATTGGGCGACTAATCGCACAAATGTTTCGTGGTCACTTACAGCGTTTTCTAATTCTGGAAATGTATAGCCGTACCAATCTCGTAGACGCTTTGAAAGTGTATTAAGAGTGCTTGTGAGTTCATCTATTGCGTGCAGTGTTTGAATAATTGATGTATCTATAGTTACTGCATCACTTATTTGTTCTTTTGTTAAAGAAACCAATTTCTCTTTTTTTTGCATAAATGAAGAACTATTCATACCTTGGACAAATAAAGGTTCATTTATAAATACTTCTGAAGTATAAATAAAACCATAAAAAACTAACAAATTAAATTATTTGTTACTATTTAGTAGTGCAATATAGAAATACTTATAAATAAAAGGACATTCCACAAAATATGAAACCAAAACAAACTCTTGGAAAAATATTATTGTACGGATCATTTCTAGCAACAATAGCAAGCTCATATAATTGCTCTTCAACACAAGATACAACTTCAAACAATAAAGAATCCCAATCCGAACAATTCAAAGGAAAAGCCAATGTTAACGGTTTTAGAATGAAAGGAGAAGAAATGTACGGAGTACATTTCGAACTAAAAGGACAAACAGAAAAATTCACAATCATCCCACAAGATACAACAGCAGAATATTATTTCAACAAATTATCAAACAAAAAAATAAAATTCGAAGCCAGTCAAAAATCAGAAAACGGAAGATATTTTGTAAATGAAAAAAAATTAAAAATAAAAAAATAAAAAAATTATTTTGTAACGTCCATTACTTGCACAGCAGCAGTCGTTTCATGAGAAACACCAACCACAGGACCATTAGAAGTATCAATCGTACAATCAGAACCCTCATTACAAGGAGGAGCAAAATAATCAACCAAATCACGACCACCAGCATAATAGTCTTCTACAACACATTTACACCATTGTTGATCACGAACTACAGTTTTATAACTAGTCCCAACAACAGCTTCTCCAGCTACATTTGCATCATCAGACACATAATCAGCAGAAGGCATATTCGCAGAACCACCCGTACTTGTCATCATCACTAAACCAATCACTCCAACAATTGCAACAACAGCAACAAGTGAAAGAAGTGCTAAACTATTATTACTTTTTTCAACGTCATTTTTTACCATTTTAAAATATTCACCTCACAAAAACGCTTAAAGCATCATGCAATAACACACACAAAACAAAAAGACATTTATAAATGTTTCTACAAAAAAAACCTAAAAAACAAAGTAAATCACCTAATCATATCAGCAACAGCAGCACTCATACTAGCAGGCAAAGTTACAATAATAATTCTTTTAATTGCTAAAGCCAAATTAGTTCCTAAAGGAGCAACTTGAATAATGGTTAAAATAACACTTACAACAATAAAAGAAACTACATATGTATATATAATTCGTTCAAGAAACTGCCAACGATGACCTTTCAAACCATGCTGCACATAATAATTATAAAAAATAAATGCTGCAATAAATACTAAAGAAAGAACAGCCAAAGCAAAAATGTTAGCCCAAGGAAGTGAAGATCCTAAATCCCACGTTTCTTGGGTAAAGCCAACAGGAATCGCCAATATTGTAGCACCCACAACAATTTGAAAAATATCTCGGATAAAAAAACCAGGAGAAGAAGTTGATTTTTTTGAAGATCTGGCTCGTACCATATACACCAACAAGAAGATAAGAAACTTATAAACATTTGGAAAAAAGAAGAAGAAAAGAAAATTAGAAAAGAAAAAAAGAAAAAGTTTTCTTACTGCGTAGCTTTATTATCTTCTTTGAAGTATAAAACGCTTCGTTTCACTTCGCTTTATTTGTTCCTTGCGATAATAAGGCAAGCTTCGTCGCCTTATGCAAGTCCAAAAAAAACTACAAGGCAGTAAAAAAGTAGAAATTAAAAGAAAAAAAGAAAAAATTATCCTTTAATAACACCCATTGGTTTTAATTTAACAACAATTTTTCCAATTCCAGCATCGTGACTTACCTTAATTACTTCATCAACGTCTTTATATGCTCCAGGAGCTTCATCAGCAACACCTTTAATGTTGCGTACTTTTAGGTGGATATCATTACCTGCCATTTCATCACGAATTGATTCTCCATCAAATTTTTTTTTAGCAGCAAAACGAGACAATACGCGACCAGCGCCGTGAGCTGTACTTCCAAAAGAAACATTCATTGCTTCTTGTGTTCCTGCCAAAACATAAGATGAAGTTCCCATACTACCAGGGATAAGTATTGGTTGACCCGTTTGACGGTAAACTTCGGGAAGGTCACTATGATGTGGCCCAAACGCTCGCGTTGCACCTTTTCGATGAACCATAAGTTCTTTCTCTTTTTTATCAATTACATGCACTTCTTTTTTTGCAATATTATGAGCAACGTCATAAACAGTTTGAAAAGTAACATTTGAAAAAATCCGTTGAAATGCTTTCATACTATGAGCAGCAATCATGTGACGATTCGCCCAAGCAAAATTTGCAGCCCCACACATTGCTTTGTAATATTCTTGACCGAGTTTACTTTGAATAGGCGCATACACTAAATCTTTTTCAGGAAGATTTGCAATAATATCAGGATATTCATCCTCCATTTTTCGTAAATAATCACTTGCTACTTGATGACCAAGTCCTCGACTACCGCAATGAATCATAAACACTACTTGACCTGTTGAATGTATACCAAAGGTTTTAGCAGTTTCTTTATCTATAATTTCATCAACAACTTGTACTTCTAAAAAATGATTTCCTGCACCAAGCGTTCCGAGTTGTCGTCGTCCCCGAGCGCGAGCGCGCTGTGAAATATATTGATAATCAGCTTCAGGCATGCAACCATTTGCTTCGCAACGAGCAAGATCGTCTTCACAACCAATACCTTGTTGCACTAAAGCTTGAGGTCCTTTTGTAAAAATAGCATTAAGTTCTTCATCTGTAAGACGTTGACGAGCTTCATTACCTACACCACTTGGAATTACAGCGTATAAAGCGTCAATTAGTTCTTTAATTTTTGGCTGCACATCATCTTTTGTAAGATTTGTTGCAATGAGTCGTACACCGCAATTAATATCAAAACCAACTCCTCCAGGACTAATAATTCCTTCTTGCATATCAAAAGCTGCAACGCCACCAATACTAAAACCATATCCTTGGTGAGCGTCAGGCATCATTAAACTTTCTCCCACAATACCAGGAAGACAAGCAACATTTACTCCTTGATACATTGATTTATCGTTTCGAAGTTGTTGCATTAATAAGTCAGATGCAAACACCCGTAAAGGAACCTTCATAGCACCAAAAGGTTGCACCGTGTATGAATAAGAATTTTCTTTTTGAATATCTAATTCAGGAGGTTGTTGAGTAGAATCTATTGTTTTTTTTTCCATGTTTTTTTTGTCATTCATAACATATCACCTATCGTACTGCAATAGCGGTTAGTCCAACAAATTGTTGGAGATAGTTGAAAACAAAAAGTAAAATAATACCTCAACAAAAAATTCAACACAAATCGATTGTTGTAAACTATCTTATAAAGCTAAGAAAAACAAATTTTTTTTAACTTAGCATGCGCTTTGTATTTCACAATTAAGATAACTGTTGAATTATTTTTGCGTTAGGATAAATTGTTTGCCAACTAAGACTAAAAAGAATCATTAAGAATATTATAAAGGTATGTAAAAAAAGAAAAGAAAAGAAAAAATCCACTAAATCATTTCGCCAATTTCAATTTCTTGATCTTCAGGTAAAATTGCTTGATCAATACTTTCATTTACCGAATCATCAAAACTTTGCAAATTAACACCATCTTCTTGAGAAGTTGGTAAAAGTGAATTGTCTTGGGTAGAGCACGAAATAAGAAAAAATGTGCTAAAAAGTAAACCAATTAATACTATCGTCCAAAGTAGTTTCATGCTATCACCTTTATTTAATTAGTATTGGAACCAAAACCAGCAGCTGCGGCTGCAGCACCTTGACCTACATCATTTAGAAAACCATTTCTATGTTCTTGAAGTCGTTGTTGTATTGCGTCACGAACAGTTTGAGCATTTTTGCTTGCTTGAAGAGCAAAAATTTCTTGTTTTGCACGTTGTTGTTCAAAAGAGATTGCTATTTGAGAACAATCATCTTGCGTACAATTTTGTAGTTCTTGACGAACTTGAGATTTTATTTGTTTAGCACTTAGATTTTGAGAACGAATCTGCTTTTGAAGTTTTTGAGCCGATCGGTTTGCATATTCTAACATGTGACCTGCTTGCTGTGCATTAAACTCTTGAATAGATTGATGAACTTTTTGTCGATGTTGAGAAAGTTCTTTGGCATGTTCTTGAGCTCTTTGTTGAATTTTTTGTTCAACTAAAGCAACTTGGTCATTTGATGCAATACTGCGTGCGTGTTTTCTAAACTGAGACGTTAAATTTTTTGCCTCATGACGAAGTGCAACATATTGTGCTGCTAAAGCTGAAGAATTTTGTTCATTGTCAAAAGTTACCGTTTGGATATCTTCTTTAAGAAAAATTAATTCTTCTTTTATTGCTTCAAGTTCTGAAGTGTTTAAAGATTGATTTTGAAATATATCAATAACATCTTCTCCACGAACAATATTTCGTTTAAGAGCTAAACTAAGCTGATCTAATCGAACTTGCGCTCCTTTTGGCGTTGTCATTACTTGTGCTTCTTCAATGGCCTCGTCATCTTCTTGAGCAACAACAAAACCTGAAAAACCAGCAATTGTTAAAAATAATACTGCTAGTAATCCAACAGCCAACATTTTTTTTATATTTTTCATAGAAATACCTCCATTCAAATACCACTTTATGCATTCACAACAAGTGTTAGTGTATTTGTCTACTAAACAATAAGGCGGAACAACATATAATTATTTACCAAAATAAGGCGGAACAAGTAAAAAGGGATGCATTATTTTAGGATAGTCTCTTGAAGATATAAGGTATTAGTCATACCTGTTTTTTCTTTACGTAAAAAACCTTTTTGACAAAGACTCGCAACATTTCTTGAAAGGGATGCTTTAGGAATTAACAATTCTTTTTCGAGTTGAGCTTGAGTTATGAAATCTCCTTGTTTTAAAATGGCTTTAAGAATTAATTTTTGACGAGAAGGCAAAGCCATAAAACGAGAGGAACGAATATGTTTTTTTGAACCAAATTTTACACGAACACTTCGTTTTTTAAATTTAAAAAAAATAAGTACCGCCAAAAATAAAAAAACGACTACAAGAGCAATAACAGTATAAAGAGAAGAACTAACAACACGAGAAGAAAGTAAAGAATATTGAACAAGTAAATCATCCTTTGCTTGAGAGCTAACGCCAGAAATAACCAAACCATTTGGTGTTGACTCTACTCGCAAAAGAGAAGGTAAATGCATATAGTTAATTTCAACGTCTGAAGGTAACTGGATTTCATATACAAAAGGAGATAGTTCTTCAGGTAAAGTAATATTAAGTAACCACAGACCATTATTTTTTGAAGTTAGTTGTTGTGAGTTTTGCGTTAAAAAATTAGGAGCGTCCGTTTGCCCTGAAATAGAAACCAAGCCTGTTGATGAAACATCGATAACAACATCTGCATAATAGGCTTGAGCACCGCTTGAACACAGCACCAATAAAGCAACAACAACTAAAAATATATTTATATTCATCCTCTTTTTTTTCACATCATCACCAAATACCAATTATCAATAACCACTCACCACTCATCGACCGCTGCTCATCACTACCTGCTCACTAAGCACTGCATACCAATCTCTGAGCACTGCATACTGACCACCGTATACTGTGGCTGCGGAGTACAGCATATCGGCGCAGAGCCAAAATCATCACGTTAAATGTCTACAACCACAGTAAGCTGGCAACTTTTATCTTCATGTTCAAGAATATTCATTTCACTGTAAGTCATGTTTTTTATTTCTGTAAGCAAAGCGTAATCAAAACGTTTATCGCCTGCAAGTGTTGCGCGTAAATAAAAGGAACCATTTTTTTCTTCAATAACTAATTCTTCAACAACAGGCAACAATAAATCGCTTTCATCAAGTAAAAAAACAAGTTCATTAAGAAAATCGTAGAGCAAAGATTCTTTCTTTTTTGCACAAAGTGCAATATCTTGCGTTGTTGATTTTTTAACCGCAATATCTTTTCCTAAAAGAATTTCATAAAATGCCTGCACGCATGTTGCAAAGCCATCTTCTAAAGAAGATGCTTTAACAAGAAATTTTTCATCTGCAGTATGTGGTAAAAATTTGTATGTTCCCATAAGAGTACCTACTCATATACGTCCAAGTCATTAAAAAAACCTGAATCTTTTTTTTCTTTTTTTGGCTCTTCACGAGCATTATATTCTGAAAATCTTGAAGATCCTTCAAAGTCTGTTGGCTGGTTTTTTTTACCAGTAAATAAATTATCAATATCAGATAAAGCTTCAGAGGATTCTGATTCTTTTGGATGTAAAGATGATTCTTGTGAAAAATCTGCAATAGGCACGCGCGATGTTTTTTGAGAAGAAGAAACATTGCTTGAAGAAGGCAATCCGTTGCTAAACATATCAAAAGGATTAGCAGAATCATACAACGAGGAAGAAGAGGAAGAAGAGGAAGGCAAAGATTCAACACTTTTAGGCGATTGAGAGGTGTGAGATTGTTGAGAGGGTTGATCGTCAAATAAAGATGTAAAAGAATTGGCAGATGTTGATGGTGAAGAAGAGCCGTTCTCGGAGGAACTTGTTTGTTGCGAGGAAAAATTATTTTTTTTAACTAATTCTTCCTGAAGTAAAGCAACAACTCGTTGTAACACGTCTGAAGAATCCTTTTGAGTATCAACAATTATTTGCACCATAATAACACACCGTAACCAGTACTACACAAAAGGATTATTTAAAATTTTCTACGAATAATCAAAACGACAATCAACCACCAGATAGCCCAATTCTAAATAAAACACCAAATTTTTAAAGAAGCCGTTATTTATAGGATATAATGATTAAACATATTCAATGTACAAAAACACATAACGGCCCTTTAGCTAAAGGTTGCAAAATGTGCATCACAGGACATAAATCCGTTATTTTCATAACAGGAAAATGCCATTATCAATGTTTTTATTGTCCTATTTCTGATGATAAACGAAATAAAGATATTGTTAAAGTAAATGAAAAGATAATAACACTGCCTGACAGCGAGGAAGGTTTTTTGGAAATTGTTAAAGAAATTCGCGCGTGTCAATCCACAGGAGTCAGTCTTACAGGTGGCGATCCTTTAGCAAAACTACAACGAAGTTGCCAGTATATCAAAAGATTAAAAAATATATTTGGAGAACAATTTCATATTCATTTATACACATCACCACATTTTGTTTCCCAAGACGCAATAGTTCAATTAGAACAGGCAGGGCTTGATGAAATTCGTTTTCACCTCCAACTCGATAATCCTGATTCGTGGCTTAAAATTATGTTTGTAGAAGGCCACGCATTTGATGTAGGCGTTGAAATTCCTGCAATTCCTGGACGTGAAGAAAAAACAAAAGAACTTCTCTTTTTTTGTAAACAATCAGGAGTTATTGATTTTGTTAATATCAACGAATTAGAATATAGCGATACTAGTGAAAATTCGTTAACAAATCACGAGTTTGTTGTCAAAGACAACCTTTCTTATGGGATTGCACAAAGTGAAGAACTCGCAAAGAAACTTGTCGAATATGGTAAAAAAATAAATCTTCGTGTGCATTATTGTAGTGCACAATTTAAAGATAAAGTGCAATTAGGAAATCGGTTTTTATTACGTGCAAAAAAAACTGCTCAAGAATATGATCTTGTTGATGATGAAGGTATTTTGACTCGAGGAGAAATTGTTTGCAAAGACAAAAGTCTTGATCTTGAAGATCTTCGTTTAGAACTTATTGAAGCTTTTGAAATTCCTCAAGAACTTCTTGAGTATCAACAAGAAAAATCCCGACTTCTTATTGCTTCTTGGGTGCTTGAAGAAATTATTAGTCAAATGCGAGAAAAACATGAAGAAGATAATTCTCAATATAGCTGTCTCGATAGTCTTGAATGTAGCATCATAAAAGAATATCCAACAAGTGATGCTATGCTTATTGAAAAAACTATTTTGTAAGCTTTATGTTTTAAGATGTTTTTTCTTATTTAAAAATAAAGTAATAAGATAATAGACTCCAAGCGCAAAAAGAGATCCAACTACAAACCAAAACCACGGTTGTTGCAAAAGAATAGTAAAAAACGAAGAAGAACAATGATTTACAGCATCAGAAAGTGGTTGCGCGGTTGCTGGCAAAACATTTTGCGCAGTAAAAGTCGCCACTTCATTTGTTGCTTGAGGAGCAGATTCCCCAACCATGTCAGCACTATTTCCAGATATAGTAGCTGTATCAATATTTTTTTGCGCAATACTAAGAGGTCTTGTTATTTTTGAAAGTAAAGAAACTACCAATCCCCCTACAGCAATCATTGCAGTCACAGGAAGAATAGTTTTTAGTTTTTCTAAAAATCCTTCTTTATCTTGAGAAGGCGCAATCACAATATATTTATTCGTAACAGTATAATGAAGCACTTCCTTTCCTTTTTTACTATAATGAAATTCTTTTGCTTGCACAAGCTTGGCTTGAAGAAGTTGTTTAAGATTATAATGAACAGTCGATAAAGGAATATTGAGTTCTTTGGAAATCTCACTTGCGGTTGCTTTATTAGAAGTCACATATTTTAAAATTTTAGCACAAGATTTATTTGACAAAATATGAGCGACTTGTTTAGCATGATCATCATCTAGGGAAAGTAAGAGAAAATTTTTATCAGTCATATCACAAAAGAATAGTTTAGAATATAAAAAGATTTGTGAAAGGTTCAACTACAGTTGAAGTCTTTGCAGTTAACCAGTAAACAGCGATCAGAACAACAGCAGAAAAAACACTACTTATTATCCAAACGTTTTCATGTAGTTCATAAATATGTGATCAGCTGTTTCTTCAGGAGTAGATTTTTTTAATTCTGCAATTTTTTGAATACTCAAAGAAACATTTGCAGGTTCGTTTGGTTTGCCCGGCACAGGACCTAAAAAAGGAGCATCGGTTTCAGTAAATAATTGAGAAAGAGAGGTCTCTTTAACAAGTTCTTGAAATTGTTGTAGTTTTATAACACTTACAGGAACTGAAAAATTCCACCCATTATCTCGGGCTTGTTTAACAAGTCTTTTTTTTCCTGTAAAACAATGAAGAATTATTTGACTTGGAGAAAGAGAGGATGATTCAAACATATCAAAAACATCTTGCTCGGCCTTTCTTGTGTGAGTAATAACAGGAAGTTTTGTTTTTTCAGCAAGCGAAATTATGTGTTCAAAGCCCCAAACTTGTTTTTTAAAAAGTTCTTCTTTTGATTGTTTATAAACACGGGGATTAAGACTTGTATGAATATCTTCTGGTGCAAACTTTTTATCAAGGCCTACTTCTCCTAAGGCAACAATATCTTTTTTTTGTTGTTTAATAAAGTCAAGCTCTGTAAGAAAGTCATCTTGAGAAAATTCAGGAATGTGGGTTGGATAAAAGCCAAGCGCTGCTCGCACTTCATCATATTTTTTTGCATATAAAAGAACTTTTCGATTTGCTTGAGGAGTTGTACCATTTGCAATAATGCGCTTTACACCAGCTTCTTTTGCTCGCGCAATTACGCCGTTAACATCTTCACTAAGAGGAGGATAATTTAAATGTGTATGGATATCTACGAGTCGCATGTTATTTCTTTTTTGATCCTCTCATTTTTTTAAATGATTCAACAAGATCAATAACATATTTACCATCTTCAAGCTTGTAAATCAGAGGTTCTTTTTTTTGAAATAAATTTACTAAATCAAGCTCATAGGTTCCGGGCTTTTTTATATGAATACTTTCAATATCTAAAACAATAGGTTTATCTTTATCAACTTCAGAACCTAAAATATCATAAACATCTTTTTCAATTTGTTTTTTATCACTATCTGAAAGATTAAAAAGAGTATTCATTTCGTCTTCTTGCTCACGTTTAATTTCTTCAAGACGTGATTTTTTTACAAAGAAAAAAAGTTTTCCACCACATTTTGTGCATCCTTTAAGAATTACATCTGAGCCGTCATCGTAAAACTTTTTGCAAGATACACATTGGTGTGGCATTTTTTACCTCATTATTTTAGACGAGTTCTTGTTGTTTTTTTGGTCGTCTTTTTCTTTGAAGATTTTTTTGATGTCTTACGAACAGGTTTTTTAACAGTTCGTTTAGCTTTTACGTCTTTAGTAAATAATTGAATTTTATCAGGGTCTTGTTTAATTTCTTCTACAACATTTGCAGGACCAATAATAGTCATTCCTCTTCTATTGCCAAGAACCAAGTTAATAAAACTTTGTTTAAGCCGTGCAAAAAACGCTTCATTTTTTTGTTCTGGATAAATTACAGAAAGTTCAATTCCTTTAAATTTTTTAGAAATTGCTTGCATGGTTTTTTGAATTAATTTGGTTTCTTCATGAGGACGAAGTCGTCCTTCTAAAAGCAAAATAGCATCAGATTGTACAAGAGCCAATAGCTTATTAATTCGTTCTTCAGAATCTAAAGATTCAATTTCAATATACGGAATAAATTGTAATGTTAACATGGAGCACCTCAAGAGGTTATTTCAAATAGTTCGTCATAAAACGCGTCAACGTTTTTGCCGGTTTTTGCACTAATACCTAAAACTTTATATTGGGGAAATGCAGATTGTAATTTTTTCAAATCAGATTTTTTTAAATCGATTTTGTTACCAATAACAAGGACAGGTATTTTTCTTGCTTCTAAATTTCCAACAATAGTTATATTTACTTGAGAATAAGGATCTTTTGTTGAATCAAGAACAACCACAACCGCGTCCATATCATCAAGCCATTTAATAGCATCAATAACGCCTTTAGTTGCTTCTTTACTTCGTTGTTTTGCTTCTTTTGTTTTCATTCCCCGTTTGACAAAATCCTCATAATCAATTTTTGTTGCAATCCCAGGAGTATCAACTAAATTAAATTTAAGTTTTTTACCATTTTTAGAAACAATTTCTATTTCTTCATTAACGTTGATTTCACGTGTTTCATGTTCTAAAGAACTAACTGAACCTAGTTGGACGTCCTCACCTAACCAATCAACGCACATTTTGTTAGCAAGCGTTGTTTTTCCACCATTTGGTGGACCATATAATCCTAATTTTAAATCTTTTTTTCTTCGCTTAAAAAGCGAGGAAAATGCTTTTTTAAAACCTTTAAATAAACCCATAATGTAACCTCTTGTGAATTAAATTAACCACTACAATGTGTAATGGAATACTACCCTCATCCCTTTCACACAAAATCAATATATGCGGCTTTAAAAACTTTATTGTTATAAAAGCACTTAAAAAGAAGAATACATATACTAACAGCTTGACGCAATAATAAAAAGGGGTTGATTATTTGCAAACCTCGCTTCGTGGTAAAGCCAGTATGAATAAAAAAGGTCGTATCAGTATAAAGTAGAAAACTTATTATAAAAAAATAAAAAATAAAAAATAAAATGAATGCGTTATGCATTCAAGCAAAGGAGTGAGTATTTTACAACTTCTTTCGTAGTTCTGCTGAAGTTTTTAATGCAAGTGTGAATGCATCATCTAATTCTTCAACTGAAAAAGATTCATCGCCACCTTTTTGAAGAGAACAAATGTTTTCCTCATCAAGACAAGTAACTGTTACTCGAGCTTCAATAGCATCTTCCTCTTCTTTAGAGGGATCAATAAATATTTGATCACGAACTTTACAAACAGTTACAGGGATTGGTTCTTTTTCTAAAACTAATGAATTCTTTGAAAGAGATTTATAATCTACATTTCCATCTTCATTTACTTGAGGAAATTTAGTTGCTTTAAGTGCTGCAAGTGCTGCAATCGCTCCTAAATCAATAATGTTTCCATCATGATTAAGTGGAACAATGTCTACGCTTACAATCCACACTTTTTCTCCTTTTTCAATACAAAGTTGTTTTGTATCAAAAGCGTGACTTTCTCGAATTCCTCTATCAATTACACGACCAATTTCGATTGCGTCAATTCTTGGCGGGCCCATTTCTATAGAATTGTGAGCCATTGGTAAAAGTTCACAACTAACCATTAATACTCCTTCATCAGGACTATCAGGGTAAGGCGTTCCTAAAGATAGTTTTACACCAGCCATTACTTTGCAATCTCCTGCAGTTACAATTGCAGAACCTTCTGCTGTACTTGTAACAGATGTCTCAATAGATACATCTCGAAATTGTTCTCTTGCTCGACCATCATAACGAACATCAGATTCTAATGCCCTATGAACGTGTCCAACACTTCCCGGAATATAATCAGTATTAGCCATTTTATTGTCCCTCCTCAGAGTATTTTTGCTTTAATGCGTCTCGTTGAATAACTGCAATTTCTTTACAGGCATCTTTTGCAAGTTCAAGGGCACCAACTAAATCATCTTTTTTAATTATACCGTCCATTTGTAAAAGAGTTACTTCTTGTGTTGAAGGGATCATTGCTACTGGGATATCCACAGCGCCTTCTCCTTCTTCCCAAGCTTCTTCAGTGTAATCAAGATCTACAACGTTAGAACCATCTACTCGACCAACAGCTACTGCTGCTACCATGTCTTTCATTAAGATTCCTGCGTCTGCAAGGGCAATGGATGCCGCACTAATTCCTGCACATCGACTTCCTGCGTCTGTTTGGGGAAGATCAATGAATACATCAACTACTGCATTAGGATATTTATCTAAATTAATCACTTTAGTAAGTGCTTTTTCAGAAACCATGCTAATTTCTTTTGCTCTTCGGTTCGGTCCTGGTCGTACTCGTTCTCCTTGTCCGGAAAAAGGCATCATATTATAATGTACTCTAAGAACTCCTTTTGTTGGATCTTGTTGAAATCGCGGATACAT
The DNA here is from genome assembly GCA_046543005.1 of Candidatus Woesearchaeota archaeon. GTDB lineage: Archaea > Nanobdellota > Nanobdellia > Woesearchaeales > SKGA01 > SKGA01. Next base: position 20,760 of record JBKHAG010000006.1, read on the forward strand.
TTCTCGCGGACCGTATACTGTTGCGTATGCCCACGTGTTCCCGATTTTAAAAGATGCGGAACCATCTGCGTTTTTAATCACGCCAGCTTTTGCTTGAATTGGTCGAAACTCATTCATTTTTCGACCATCATGTCGTTTTGTATATGTCATTTTTATGCCTCTTTATTATTGTGAATCGTCAGCTTCTTGATCGTCTTGGTTATCGTCATCATTTTTGTCAAAACTTGTTTGAACGTCAAGAGTTTTTCCTGTTTTTTCTTCCAAAAATAATTTGATTCTGTCTGTAAGTCCACTGATATGGGATTCTGCTTGGATTTTTTCAATAGTTTTAATTGCTAAATGTTCCATTGCTGGTTCTCCATTAAGCCAAATTAAGCCGTTTTGCCCAACAGTAATTTTACAATCAGTTGCTTGTTTAATCATGGAAACCATACTTCCCTTTTTACCAATAATTCTTGGTACTTTGTTAGGGTTTGCAGAAATGATTTGACCATAACGAAGTTTATGAAGTCCTGGTCCTTTTACAGAAACATCAATTAAGTTCTGACTAGAAACATTTGTGATTTTACCTACAAAGTAATCTCCGATTGAAAAATATCGGTTTAAATCAGATCCTCGAGGGATAAATTCAAAAGTTCCGTCTTTAATTGGAATAAGTCCTGAATAAGGGCAGTTAATTTCTACTCTCCAACCCATACTTAAAATATCAATAACTTTTCCAATAATAACGTCATTTCGTCGCGGAGTATAAACTCCTGCTAAAGGAATTGTTTTGATAACTTTTCCGTCAAGCATCACAAGTCCTAATCGATTTGCAATGATGTTTTCGTCTTGTCTATATGTTCCGTGACTTGGCAAGTATTCCATACCTGTCGCCAAGATTTCTCCTGGGGTCACGATATCTCGTTCTTTTATTAATAATTCACTCATTTGAGTTCACCTATATTTAACTTAACAAAAAACAACAATGTGAACACCTTACATCGCTTACAGCGCTTTGGGTTCTGCTAAGCAAACAAGTTTTTGTCGCTTTAGCGTTGTTTCAAAGTTAGTTTTGATTTTTATTTTTCTTTTATTGTTGCTTGACCTTTAGCAATTGCCTGCAGTGTTGAAATCGCATCAGTTTTTTTTCCTGCAGGACAAACAAGTTCAAACATAATACTTCCATCATTTATCCAATTTTCTTTGGAAATTGTTCCTTGAGATTGCATTGCGTGACGTGCTTGAGAAGCAAACTGTGCTGGAACAATACATTCAAGCTGAGCTTTCTCGCAAGATAATGGTAAAATGAGTTGCAATTTTTTGATAATATCATTTACTTGATCTTTTGGTTTTTTGAAATTATCAATTTTTATTTTTGCTTCTTTTATTGCAGACTCAATACGATTTATTGGATGAGGTAGTTTTGTTTTTGGATCAATTGCGGTTTTGTGAATAAGATGTACAATATTATTATATTTTCGCTCGCGTAATTGTTCACGATATTTTTGATTAAATTGTATTTCCCCTTCACGCAACATAATAGGAACAATTTTTGAAATAGATGTTGTTTGAAAAACAGATTCAAGATCTTGCTTACTAGCAAATAATCCTTTTTTCATATCAACAAAAATATGTTCTGACTCAACGATTTCTTCAATATCCACACTATCCCCTTCTAAAAAAGCTACCGCTTTATCTGGATTAATTGCTATTTCAAAGATTTTACCATGACTTTTGTAACGTACAAGATTTACCAAAATTTGCACGCGATCATCGATGAGCTTATTTCCTTTCATTTTTTAATTAACTATATTGTTTTTTAAGATCTTCTTCTGAAATTTTTTTTACTTTTTTGGATGTGTCATCAATATAGGCAGCATCTATTCTATCAACTGTAAAATCATCTCCTAAGAAATCTTTAAGCGCGTCAACTGCAAGCTTAATTGCTTTTTCAAAACTTAAATTTTCTTTGTAATGTTTACGAAGATATTCTTGAACTTGAGGTTCTCCTTCACCAATAGCAGCTGCTTTAAATTCATAAAAGGAACCTGTTGGATCTGTTTGATACAGTTGAGCTCCTTTTTCATCAACGCCTGCAATAAGCATTGCTACACCAAAAGGGCGAAGACCGCCTGATTGAGTACATAATTGTTTTAAATTAGCAATATCTTTTACAACTAAAGATGTATCCATTGCGCTTTCATAAGTAATATGGTGTTCTTGAGCTTTTGATTGTGCTCGTTCTACTAAAACTCTCGCGTCAGCTAAAATTCCTGCAGCAGTACTAATAATGTGATCATCAATAACAAATATTTTTTCAATTGATGAAGCTACTACGAGTTTGTCTACAATTCGTTTATCAGTGACTAATAAAACACCGTCGCCATAAGTTATTCCAATAGCAGTATTTCCTAGACGAACTGTTTTTTTTGCATATTCAACTTGTAATAATCGACCATCGGGACTAAACATAGTAATTGCCCGATCATATCCCATCATTTGATGTTGTTGTGGTTGCATTTTTAATTTCCTCCAATATAATAAACAGATGCGAACATCTACTTTTTTGATTGTTTGATTTTTGACGTCTTTTCAACTTCACCATCATAAAACTTAGTTTTAGCTTTTTTAAGTATTCCGGATGTTCCAAGACTTGAAATTTGCACAGATTTGGTTTTTAAGGAATCAATAAGCACAAAACAAGCTCTTACTCGTTGCACTGCCGTATGATTCATACGCAAAATTCCTTGACGCGATGTTTGGTCACACTCTAAAGGAAGTATTCCTGCATTAGCAGCATCAAATACGCCTAAAAGCTCATTAACTTTATCGACTAAAGCTTTATGAAGTGAAGGCATACGAATGTCATCAGCTCCCAAAATTTGATATACTAGATATCGTTTTTTTTCTCTAAGAGATGGCCGTAAAGGTTTAATGCGTAACATCTTTGTTTTCGCCTCAATATCTGTGTTGCGTTGCACCCGAATATACCGAGTAGAAGAGATGCAAGCGAATAGTATTTTGTTATTCTTCTTCTGAGTTGTGTAAAACAAGAGGGTATTTATAAATATATCGCAATATGGCTACATTACAAAAAATTAACCAGTGCTAAAATGGGCATCAAAGCCACAACATACCTTTTTTGTGATCAAAAACAAAGCTGTGATAAAAAACAAAAATAAAACAAACAAAACAAAAATAGAAAGCCTTGTTTAAAATATTGTACATTTGTATACTGCGCGTTATTATTTTTATTATTATTATTATTATTATCGCCTTGGGACAAATAACGAGCGAGTAGTAAACAGGTAAGCACATAGCCAGATTACTGTTTGTGTTGTAATTGGCAATATATATAAAGATTCCTTTTTGAACAAGGCCAAATAGAACCAACATTTATATAGACCAATTTTATTCACGAAAATAGTATGGCAGGTAACGACGCTAAAATTAAAGAGCTTGAGGATCGTATTGCAAATACTAAATATAATAAAAAGACTCAAGCAGCTATTGGACAGTACAAAGCCCAACTTGCTAAATTAAAAGATAAAGAGGAATCTCGTCGTAGCGTAGGTAAAGGCGGAGGAGCTGGCGCTGGTTGGGAAGTTCGAAAAACGGGTGACGGAACAGTTATTTTAATAGGTTTTCCTTCAGCAGGAAAATCCACCCTTCTTAACGCCCTTACTAATGCCGAAAGTCAAACAGGTGGTTACGCGTTTACAACACTTACGTGCATTCCGGGAGTTATGGAATATAAACACGCAAAGATTCAAATTCTTGATGTTCCAGGTATTGTAAAAGGAGCTGCTAGTGGTCGTGGTCGAGGAAAAGAAGTATTGGCAAGTATGCGAAGTGCAAATTTATGTCTAATTCTTTTGGACGCCACTCGCCCTCAAGAATATAATGTTATTATTAAAGAAATTTATGATACCCATATTCGAATTAATCAACGTAGACCGGATGTAAAAATTGTTAGAACTGGAAAAGACGGTCTTCGTATTGGAGCAACACTTCCACTTAGCCACTTGGATGAACAAAGCATTGTAGCAATTCTTAAAGAATTTAAAATTAATAACGCTAATGTTATTATTCGAGAAGATATCACTGATGATCAACTTATTGATTGCATTGAATCAAATAAAAAATATATGCCTGCAATTACTGTTCTTAATAAAGCAGATCTTGTAAGTAAAGCAGAACTTAAACGTAACATGAAAAAATATAATGCAGATATTGCAATTTCTGCTCAAAAAAAAGAAGGTATAGAGGAACTTAAAGAAAGAATCTTTCAAAAACTTGACCTTATTAGAATTTATCTTAAAGAACCAATGAAATCTGCTGACTTGGATGTTCCACTTATTGTTTTTAGTCATTTCACCATTAAGGATGTGTGTAATAAACTCCACAAAGATTTTGTTGACAAATTTAAATTTGCGCGAATATGGGGCAAGAGTGCAAAATTTGATGGACAAAAAGTTATGATGAAGCACCATCTCAAAGATGGCGATGTATTAGAACTTCATTTACGATGAAAATAATTTTTTATTTCTCATGTTATCAGGTTTGTCCCAAGAGTCCCAGGAGTAACATTTCTACCTTGTCATTATAAAAAAAAAAAACTGATTCATGCGAAGTGTTTGTTTGAAATTTCTTGTATTTTAAGTAGTGCTGGCGTTGCTGGTGTAGATGGTATTATCTAAATCAGAGACTGAGGACAAATCCCGTTCTATGGGCGTTGTTTAAAATACTGTACATCTGTATATTGCGCGTTATTATTATTATTATTATTATCGCCTTGAGACAAATAACGCGCGAGCGGTGAACAAGTAAGTAGATAGCCATATTACTGTTTGTGTTGTAATTGGCAATATACAAAAAGACTCCTTTTTGAACAAGGCCGTTCTATCGAAGAATTTTTAAAGTTGTACATTTATTACTAGGTTGTTTTGATTTTTCAAAATATTTTGTTATAGCGGTGTTTAACTCACAGCGGCTTTTTCGTATTACTTTGCTTGCAGACAATCGGCTCGTAATGTATAATACATCAAAGCAAAAACGAAAACATATTTTGAAAATTAAACTGCGTAGTTGCTGGCATTTGTTTGCCTGCTCACTGCATCCTGTTTTAAGAGGTGTGATTATGAAACTTGTTTTGAAAAAAGATGTGCAAGCAAGCACAATTATTGAAGGATTTCCAGGATTTGGACTTGTGGGAACTATTGTCACCGAATATTTACTTGATCATTTACAATGTGAACTCATTGCAACATTTGAATCAGATGATTTACCTCCAACAGTTGCAATCCACAAAGGTGAAATTATTCATCCAATGGGCGTGTATTATAATAAAAAACACGATCTTATTATTCTTCATGCAATATTAGACATTTCAGGTCTTGAATGGGAAATGGCAAGTTGTGTTCAAGAACTTGTTAAAAAAACAAAAGCCAAAGAAGTAATTTCTATTGAAGGCGTAAGTGCTCAAGGTGAAAAAGATACTATTTATTATTACGGCAATAAAGATTTTGAAGATTTAGGTGCAAAACCCATTGAAGAATCAGTCGTCATGGGTATTACTGCAACACTTCTTCTTAGACAAAAACCGTTGAGTTGTTTATTTGCTCAAACAAACTCTAAACTTCCAGATAGTCGTGCTGCTGCAAAAATTATTGAATTTTTAGATACTCACATAAACTTAGAAATTGATGCAAAACCACTTATCATGCAAGCAGAACTTTTTGAAAAAAAAGTTAGTGGCATTATGCAAAAAACTAAAAACACCATGCAAGATGTTCATGATAAACAAATGAGTTATCTTGGCTAAACCAAATACACAAGATCAAATACAGAATAAAAAACAGAAGAAAAAGTTCAAAAGGCAATAACCAAAGAGTAGATTTTTTTACTGTTTGCAAAACGCTGTATTGTATTTTTAGTTATACAAAAACAACATCTTTTTGAGAAGTTTTTATACCATCAATAATAAGATAATTCCAAAAGAGACCTTTTTGTTTTTCTATTCTCACTGCAAAACCTGCCTTTCTAAACAACTTTTCTAAAGCTGAAAAATCATCAAGAAGTTCTTTATCAGGTAAAACTTTATATAAATCAACATAATCGAAAAAATGGATTCTTGAATTTTCAAAAACAAGATCTGCAAGTTCGTTAACAAATTTTTCTATGGATTGTACTTCACTAAGTAATCCAAAACTAAAAACTTCATCAACACGATCAATGTTTGGATGTATTCTGGAAACAATATGAGGATCTACAAAAATTTGCACATCATGTTCTGCTTTTGTTCTTCGCTTAATAAGTTTTGCAAGGGACTGTGTTTGTTCTATAATGATTTGCTTTTTAGGATTACGTTTTGCAATACGACGACTAATAAGACCACTACCAGCGCCTAATTCTAAAATACGCTGATTAGAAATAGTTGCATTTGCAAGAATTCTTGTACGTATTTTTTTTGGCAAAAAAAGAGACTCAAAAATAAAAGAGACTGAAGACGTTGCGTTTTTAAAACGAAGAGTTGCTTGAGGATCATAATGAAAAAATAATAATAAAAATAGTGGTAGACTAATGAGTAAAAAAGAACCTATAATGGAGACTGTTTGAATAGCGTAAGAAACAGTTATTAGCCACATTCCTATCAAGCCAAAAGTAAATACTAATAAAAGAATCGGACCTATTGTTCCAAAGGGCGCAGTGTAAGGTCTTGGACCAGGATATTTTTTTCTAATAAAAAGTAAACTTAAGACAACGCTTGCATATAAAACCAACACGAGAGGAACAAGTAAATGAAGTAAGGTTTCGTAACTTCCCGCGCCAACAACCACTAAAATACTGGTAAGTATTGCTTGAAATATAATTGCACGATAAGGAGTTTCGTATTTTTTATGAAGTCGAGAAAGTTGTGGAATAAAGAGTTTATCTTTTGCTAAAGCAACGATAAGGTTTGGTGCGGCGACAACCCATCCAGCAACAGAACCAATAATTGCTAAATACACTAAGACAGCATACCATTTTCCAATAATTGCACCATAAACAACAGTTGCTAAGTCTGAAAGAGGCGTTGCTGATTGCGCAAATATCTCCCAATGAATTAAAGAATGCGACGCCAAGACAAACAATAAGGATAAAACAGCAATAATAATTGTTGCCCTAATCATAACTTTAGGCATTACTTTTTTGGGATTTTTTACTTTCTCTGCTAAAAACGTTGCTGTTTCCCAACCAAAAAATGTTTCTGCAATAAAAAATATGGTTAAAAAAATAATTGATGCGCCACCAAATAATCCTGCAAAGGAACTAAATGAAAGCGATGAAAAAGCTGGATGTGCAAACCATCCAGTAAAATTTGCTGTGTTAAAACTAATAAGACCAGGAATTAAAATTCCTCCCACTGCAGTTAAAGTAATTAAAGCGAATGCGACAAGCATTACTGTACTTGTTTTAAGTCCCCTAAAGGCCATAAAATTAAATAAACAAATAAAAATAATACTAATAATAATTAAGACAGCATTAGGAAGCACAGGACCAATATATTTTATTGCACCAACCATGAGCATCGCAATGGTAACATTTGATGCAATAAGTGTCATCCAACCTAAAATAAAACTTGCAAAAGGGCCAAAGGCCATTTTTGCATATTCATACACTCCGCCTTCTTTAGGTATAAAACCAATAAGCTCAGCAAAAATAGTGCTATAATAAATTGCTATAACACCCATAATCGCCCACGAAATGATTCCAAATAATCCTGCTTCTCGAGCGCCTATTGCAGGTAAGAAAAAAATACCTGTTCCCATAATAGAATTTATAGTAATGAGTAAAATTGGCAAAAAACCTATCTTAGAATTATTTTTTTGAGAATCTTCTTTTAAAGCTTCAGACGGAGTAGCTGTTGTATCTGCTGATGTGGTCATGTCAAGTATCAATAAATAATGATTTAAAAATATATGTAATTATAGACATAAAAATAAAAAGCCTACAACATCATACTATAAATTTAAATCCTTCATATGCTTGATGTACAGGAATTTTACTCATTCTTTCAAATTCTTTTATTCGCCTACCTAGTTTGAATTCTTTGTAAGGAATATGAGTAAGTACAACATTTTTTACGCCTGCTTCGTCTGCAATTTGTGCAGCTTCTTTAGCAGTTAGGTGAGTAGTTCCTTCTCCAGTTACTTCAAGGAGTGCGACATCAGCGTCTTCACAGGCAAAACGAATTCCTGGACAAACTGTAGAATCGCCCGAATAGGTAAACACTTTATTTCGTTCTTGAATACGATAAGCGACTGCGGGTTTTGAAGCATGCTGTACAAAAAAAGGTTTTATTTTTGTCTGGCCCACGTGCACAGGTTCTTCTTTTTTAAATTCATAAAGATTAAGTTTTTTTAATTTTTCTTTATCAGGTTTTATTCTAAATGTTTTTAGTATCTTTCGCACTAATCGTTTAAGTCCCTTTGGACCGTAAAGATGAACATCGTATTTAAGAGCAGGTAGGTGTGAGCATAAAATGGTTTCTAAAAATACAACAAGTCCTGCGCAATGATCTGTGTGGTAATGTGTTAAAAAAATGTGATGGATGTGTTCATAAGTAATTGCGCGTTTTGAAAGTTCAATAAGTGCGCCTTCTCCAAAATCAAAAATAATTTTTTGAGAATTACTATGTACTAAATAACAAGAGCTTGGTCGCCCACCATAAAATGTAAATGTTCCACTTCCTATAACTTCAACTTTCATACTATCACCATACATATTTTTTCCTTAAAAAAAAAAACTGAGTTAACAATGTGCGTGAACTTTTAAGTGTCATCGCAAAACAAGAACCGTTGCAGTAACACAATTAAAAATAAAAAAATAATTAAAAATCATCATCAATTCGTGTTGAGATAAGCGGTTTATTTTTTTGAATTAAAAATGAATGTTCTGATTGAGCAACCATGCCTTTTGCAATTTCACGAAGAGGCGGATGTGAATGAATAACACCTGATCGTTCTAACTCTTTAAGTGCAAAACGAACTTTTCCCGAACCAAACTCTTTTACTAACCAACGAGATGCGAAAGGAAGTCCTTGATAAGATTGAATTTTTTTAAAAACGTCTTTTACAAAAAGTGTTCGTGTTCGCAAACGCGCATTAGGCACTGCAGAAAATACTGTTGGTTCTCCTCCTTCAGCTATTGCTCCTGCACCGTTGGTTGCAAAAGGTTCACTTGCAACAGTCATACCTTCTTGTAAAAGAAGTGTTTTAGGAAGAGCAATATTTGGAATCTGCGGAGTTGTATGAATTTGAAAAGGCCCTAAACCATGACCGGAAAGATTTTTTACCACGACAAAGCCTTTATCTTGTATTGTCTCTTGAATGGCTTGTCCAATTTCACCCACAGGCATATTTGGTTTCATTAAAGTAATTGCTTTATCAAGCGCGGCTTTACTTGCGTCAATAAGTTCTTTATAGGAGCCGTCAAGATTAATTGTTCTTGCGGTGTCGCCAATAAATCCGTTCACGTGAGCTCCAACATCAAGTTTTACTACATCACTAGATGTAATTATTGTTTTGTCATCATGAGCACTACACTGATGTGCTGCAATAGTATTTATAGAAATTTGTGCAGGAAAAGCAATTCCTGCTCCTTGCTTAAGAATAAAATCTTCAACTTTATCTAAAATAGGTAAAACCTGTTCGCCTTCTTTAATCAGGGAAGCTCCATAGTCTCTTGCCTTAGCAGCAATTTGACCGGCTTTTTTAAAATAGGCTTTGTGTTCTTTTTGCATATCAACCAGATATATTTTGGATTTTATAATCGTTTTCTTTTTGAAAGAGCAACTTTTGCAAAATTCCTTGTGCTTGATTTTTTAGTAGATTTTTTGGTCGTTTTTTTAGTTAATTTTGGAACTGCTTTTGCAGAAACATTAGCTCGTTTAGTAACAGTTTTTTTAGCAACTTTATTTGTTTGGTTTGTTCTGACATTTTTTTTCAAAAACTCTTCTTCGTACATTTTAATAGAACGACGAATTTCTTTTTTAGCAGCGACATGATTTTTAATACTAAGAATTTCTACTTTTTTATCTTGTAATTGTTTATATGTTTGAAAAAAATGACGTATTTCTTTAATAATATTATCACTAACATCAGTTATGTTATTATATCTATCAAATCGAGGATCCGTATCGTGAACGGCAATAATTTTTGCATCTTTTTCATCATTATCTACCATTTCAATGACGCCAATAGGTCGTGCTCGCACAATTACACCAGGAGCTACTGGAAAATTTGAAAGAATAATAATATCTAAAGGATCATTATCGTCTGAAAGTGTTTGGGGAATAAATCCATAATCGCCAGGATAATGTACTGCAGAATATAATACTCTGTCAAGTTTTATGAATCCTGATTCTTTTTCTAACTCATATTTTAAGTTTGATTGTTTTGGACATTCTATTACTGCATATACTTCATCAGGCGCGTCTTCGCCATAAGAAATATCGTGCCAAGGATGTCTTTTTTCATTTGCTTTTATCATAGGCGCAAGAGAATACAGTCTCTTTATAAAATTGTCGCAGAAAAACTAAGATACAAAACAAGAATATTTAACGAATTGTGTCAAAATGAATTGTTCCTTGAACATACACGCCTTCTTTTAATGGTATTGGTCGCCAGGAATCTTCGATAAGTTTTGCATCAAGCCACGCAGCAAGTTCAGCAGCATTACCTATCGTTGCAGAGAGGCCTATAAGTTGTAAAGGAGAACATACTCTGCGAAGCATAGTAATAAGCACTTCAAGAGTCGGACCTCGCGACGCGTCATTAAGAAGATGAATTTCATCAACAACCACGCAACGAATTCTACTAACCCACTCTGCACGATGACGTAAAAGTGAATCGAGTTTTTCACTTGTTGTAATAATTATATCATAGTCTGCTAAGTAGGGATCGTCACTATCCATATCTCCACTCGTAAGAGTTACTCGATGTTTAAGAAATTTTTTTGAAAAAGAAGCATACTTTTCTGCTGCGAGTGCTCGCAAAGGAACAACATATACAGTTATAGGATGTTCATAGTCATTAAGTGCTTTAAGAAGCGCAAGCTCACCGACTAATGTTTTTCCAGAAGCAGTAGGTGTGCAAACAAGAAGAGAATTTCCTTGAAACAGTCCTGCATCAATTGCTTTTATTTGTGAAGGACGAAGAGAGGTAATAACATTATCTTGCAAATATCTTTTTGCAAATTCAGGAATCTTTTTTGGTAAGCTCATTGTATAAAGAAAACATTACAAGTTTTTAATTCCTTTGTAAATTAACCTAAGTTGTTTGTCATCTGCAAGGATAGTTTGAATAAAACGCATCATGTTTTCAACTTGGTGCCAAAAGTCATCCATAATATGTTTTTTTAAATCAATTCTGGAAGGATGTTGTTCAATAATTTGAATAGTTAATTCTAATTCCCGTAAAAAACCATTAACTTGATGTTTTTTATCTAGAAGATATGACTCATCTTTAATAACAACATAGTGAGATTGTTTTTCTTCTATTTTTTTAATTTCTTCAATATCTTTTTTGATTGTTTGAAGTGTTTGACGAATAGACAAGAGTTGTTGTAAAAATTCTTGATATAGATTTTCCCTAGATGTTATTGTTTCTTCATTTAGAGATTGTTTAAAATGCTCTAATCGTTTTTCAAGTAATCGAATAAGCTCACTAATATGTTGATCCATTAATTCGTCTTTAATTTCAATATAATATACTCGAGGTCCTTTTTTTTTCCTAAATAATCCCATACAGCTCACCAATTATTACCATTATTATTTTGTTAATTTGTGTTATTACTATATATTAAAAGACCTTAGTAATATAAGGTGCTAAAAACTTTTAAAGTCTTCCTTGTCGTTTAAGAGTTTTTTGAAATTCTTTTTTATCCTTAGGTGAATACACGCCTAATTGTCGTTGAAGTTTACGTAACTCATCTTGACTAAGTTTTAAATTTTGTTTTGATTTTTTACTTTTTTCTCGCAATGGTTTTAATTCTTTTCGTTGCTTTTGAATATCACTCATGCTTGAATCAGTTAAACCCCACACCATAATAACGCCTGTTAAAAAAACAATTGCACCTATTGCAAAGGTGTTAAGTGAAAGCATCCAATTATATACTCTATGATCAAAAAAACCATAACAAGCAATAATAAAAGCAAGCATTGTTCGATGATGTTTTTTAAACAAGTCTTTAAAGATAAGAGCAAATAAAAAATGCACTATAGCAAAGACAATCATAAAAACTGCAAGTACAGGAATTCCTGAAACTAAACCGTCAAAGAATGCTTGGATATTTCCCTGACCTAATGATTCAAAAGCATACACTAAGCTAGATAAGTCGTCTTGAACATAGTGTTCATCGCCTTGTAAAGAGCCACCATAAGTGACTGCGCCAATAATAAAAATAACAAGAATAAGAAGAAGCCAAAAACCTCCCTGTTTTGAACGAGGCTCATAAGCTGATCCAAATATTTTTTTTGACATTAAATACATTCACCTCAAAATACTATACAGCAAACAGCCTGGCAAAAACCAGTTCTTTACAAAATACTGTAATAAAAAAATAAAATAAAAAAAAATAAAAAATAATTTATCTTAAGGAGTAACAGTAGCTTTTGCTTTTCGCAATCTAATACTATTTCTTACTTTTTTGTCAAGTTTTATTAATTCGGCATCCAAATTAGTTTTTTCTCGATCAAATTTAATAAGCTCTCTATACAAACCAGATAATTTTTGATCATCAAAACCAACTTGACGATATGCCTGTTCAACATTTTTCAAATAATTGTTTGCTTGAGCAAATTCTCCAGCGTTAAGAGCTTGCTGGAATTCTTTAATTTCTTTATTTAACATATCATCTAATTGAAGATTTTTTATATCTAAATTTTCGATGTCTTTTGTTAAACGAATTCTTTTTTTATCTAAAATAAGAGCTTGTTGAGCAAATTTCTCAATCATTTGCTCTTCTTTTTGAGCCATACTATTGTGATCTTTTTTAAATTCTGCAATTAAATGTTGAGCTACATTCGCTTCATTTTTTTCAATTTGCATACCTTTTAATTCAATTCGCTCTGTTTGACGAATTAATTTTTCTAAACGTTTCATATCCTTGTGTTCGTGTTTAATATGACCTGCCAATGCTGAAGCTTTCGCCATAAGTTCATGTTGAATTTGAGCTTGTGTTTGACGATTTACATTTGGCGAAGCAAGTTGAGCCATTAAATTTTTCATTTTATTGATTACTTGCTCACCTGACATATATTCGTGAATATCATTTTTGAGAATTTTTTCACCTTTTTTAACATCTTTACGAACTCTACTATCTGCGTTTTTTTGCATCTTAGTATCGGACTCTTCTTTTCTTCGTTCTCGTTTCGCACGAAGATTTTCACCTTGGGATTGATTAAATCGAGCGTTTTCTTTTGCAGTATCCGTTCTGTTATGTAACACAAATTTCCAAATTGCAAAGACCATCACTAAAATAACAAAAACAATCATTCCAAAGCCGCCAAAGAAACCATAAATAAATTGATATACATGCGGAACTGCTACAGCAATAAGCCCCATACCAACTCCTAACCACGTAGCGTATTTTTTACCAGTATCAGATTCTCCACCAATAGAAAAAATTGTTTTTTCAAAAATAAATGTAAAGAGTTGCCAAACGATAATAAATATTGCAATTACAGTTATAGCTCCAAATATTCCTGCAATAAATGCTGCAAAATTGCCCATGAACAAAGCACCAATACCTTCTGCGAGTCCAGTAAGTTGATCTACGGGAGAAGGAATTTGTGTTGAATCTGCCGCTAATACAAAAGTTGTTGAAAATATAAACGCAAATAAAAAAAACATTGCGTTTTTTAAGGAATTATAATTTATTTTGTGCTTCATATGCATAGACACCTCGGTTGTGCGTATAGACACCTCTTTACCATTTTTATAGGCTTTTAAGTTATAAACCTTTCGACAAAAAAAGAGTAATAAGCGCTGCTTAGTAAAAAGTATACAAGAAATGAAGCAAAAAGTAAATACAACATATCAAAAAATAATAGATTCATCTTAAAGTAGTGATAAAAAAGCGATTTTTAAAAATATTTAAGAAGAGAAAGTTATTTTCCTTACCTATGGGCGTAAAAAATGCTTTTTTAGGAACACAAAAACGATTAGATAAAATTGAACACACAACCCAACGAATAGATAGAGAAATAAAAAATACAACAATTTTTATTAAAGAACAACAAGAATCAATTTCTACATTAACTCAAGAAATTAAATCACTACACCAAACGCAAGCAAACTTAACACTTTCATTTAAAGATACGCTTACTCAACTTAACGGCATTACAACGGAGCTTGCTGTTTTCAAACCAACTCTTGAGCGAACAATTCTTGAAAAAACCACTACAACTTTAGAGCGAGAACTCGCAAATGCAACTAATAAACTCTATGCAGACATGTCAGGATTTTCTCAAGCAAAAGAAACTTTTAAAGAAATAGTTTCTCAAGTCAAACAAGTACAAAAAGAACTACACCATTTTTCTAACGTAATAAGTGATTTTAAAAATCAAGATTTTGAATTAGAGCAGTATGCTAGAGAACTTGATAAAAATGATAAGCAAAAACTTGAACTTATGAAACGTGTTGATGAACTTGAAAAAATACTCAAGGAGATTCAATAATGTTTTAAAACATAAAAGAAATAAAATAAAAAAAGCCAAGCTAATTATTGTTTTTGCTGATTTCTTTTTTCTTCTCGTGCAACTTTTTTAATGTGAGCTTGTGTTTTTTTATGCCCTTGCCAATCCAAAATGTTATTTAAAACATCAACAATATTATCTACAGGAATAATATCTATTGCTTTTGCTTTTTTTGCATCTAAAACAATATCTTGAAGATTACTTCTTGGAACAATAACGTGTTTAACACCAGACTCGTATGCAGCAAGAACTTTTGCACTCACACCACCAACAGGCAGGGTTTCGCCACGAACACTCACACTTCCAGTGATTGCATAATTTTGTTTGATGGGAATTCCTTTAAGTGCGCTTACTATTGCAGTTGCTACTGCAAGCGAAGCACTATCTCCTTCAACACCTTCATAGGTTTGAAGAAATTGAACGAATATATCATGATTATTTTTAAGATCTTCATCAAAATATTTTTTTACGATTGCAGTAACATTTGTAATTGCTTCTTTTGCAATTTCTCCGAGTTTACCAGTTGCAACAACTCGAGACTCTTTTCCGCCTTGAGTTACTTCAGATTCTATAGGAAGAATAATCCCTGAAAGAGAACTTGGATCTCCCATTACAGCTAAACCATTTACTCGACCAACTTTTCGACCATGAGTTACGATAACATGATAATCTTTTTTGTTTTCAATATACCTATCAGCCATTTGCTGTTCAAGACCACGAGCAAGAGCTTTAGCTTTTTCTAAGTGTTTAACGTGCACAAATTTACTTTTTTCTTCAGTTGCTAAATCACCTGCACTTCTTACAAGACCACCTAGTTCTCGAAGACGAAGCGTAAGTTTTCCTTTTCTACTTGCACGTCTAAGAGCTTCTTGCACCATAAAATCAACAGCAGCTTTAGAAAAATGAGGGATTTTCCCATCTTTTTTTACTTCTTGAGCTACAAATTGTGCTATTTTATAACGGTTTTTAGGAGTGTCATCCATAATAGAATTCATATAAATTTCATATCCATATCCTCGAATTCTGCTTCTAAGAGCAGGATGTAAATCTTTAAGACCATCAACATTTCCTGCTGCGATAAGTAAAAATTTACAAGGAACTGGTTCTGTTCGCACCATCGCCCCAGCGCTTCGTTCAGACTGTCCCGTAATGGAAAATTTACCTTCTTGAATTGCAGTAAGAAGTTCTTGTTGAGAAGAAGGGTGAAGCGTTGCGATTTCATCAATAAATAAAACTCCCATGTGGGCTTTATGAATCATACCAGCAACAACTCTTTCGTGAGCAGGCGTTCCTAAACCGCCAGACTGAAAAGGGTCGTGTAAAACATCACCAAGTAATGCTCCTGCATGTGCACCGGTTGCATCATAAAAGGGAGCGTTTTCTTGCTCAGAATTATCAACAACGAGTTTGGGCGCAGATACTTTTGAACCCATACCACCAGATTTTTTATTAAGATTAAGAAGTATTAAAATTCCCACTAAAAAAAACATTCCACTCAAAAAAGTTGTAGCAAACATAACGCTTCCTACAAGAGCGCCGTCTAAAGAAGTGTAATAAGAACGCACCCACCAAGGCATAATAATTGCAATAAGACCAAGAATGATAAATAATGTGTTTTGATTAGATGATGCACTTGTTTGCTTTGCTTTTTCAACCATTGGACGGCCCGTTTTTGCAGGAACTGTTCTAATAAGCGGTTTATGATCATCATTATTGTTTTTAAATGAAAGTATATCAACAAGTTTTTCTTTAGGTAACATTTTTGCAAGCGCAAGACCCAATAATGATTTTCCAGTTCCAGGTTCCCCAATTAAAAGAACGTGACGTCGTTGAATAGCTGCTTTTTTCATCACTTCAATTGCATGATCCTGACCGATGACTTGATCAATGAGTTCTTTTGGAACATCAATATCTGCAGTTGTTTTAAAAGAAGTCATGTTTTTTGATGATTTTCTTGTAGAAGATGAAGAAGATGCTTTTGCTGTAGTTTTTTTAGAAGACTTTTTAGTAATAACTCTTTTATTTTGTTTTTTAGTAATTGGCGCGAATTTTTTCTTTGAAGATGTGAAAGATTTTTTACTTGAGACCATACTAGCTCAACAATAAAGAACTGTTTATAAATATTATGATTAACAGGCCTTGTTTAAAAAAGGAGTTTTTATGTATACTGCCAATTACAACAAAAACAGTAATCTGGCTATGTGATTACCTGTTTATTGCCCGCGCGTTATTTATCTCAAGGCGATAATAATAATAATAA
>JBKHAG010000007.1:0-35862 GCA_046543005.1 Candidatus Woesearchaeota archaeon
TTGCGAAATTTTTTTAAATATAAAAAATCTTGATTTTGTTAGGTGATTATTTATGACTGATTGTTTATTTTGTTCCATTGTTAACAAAAAGATTCCTTCACACACTATTTATGAAAACGATTCCTTTATCGCGTTTTTAGATATTAGTCCGGTACACGTAGGGCATGTATTGTTAGTTCCTAAACAACATGTAGAAACTATTGAAGACATGCCTTTTGAGTACGCTTCTGATCTTTTAATAGGAATTCAAAAAATAAGTAAAGCGCTTCGCAAGCAACTTGGAGCACAAGGAATTAATACTATTGTAAATAGTGGTTCTATTGCGGGCCAAGAAGTTTTTCACGCCCATATACATATTATTCCTCGTTTTGCAAATGATGGTTTGAAGCATTGGCCTGGAAAAGATGCTTCTGAAGAAGACTTGGTACATGCCGCTTCAAAGCTCATAAATTTTTTAGAATGATGTGCTCGTATACTGTATATTTTGTCGCAACATTTATAAAATGATTTCATTCTCTTTTCACCCTGAACATACGCGGGAGTAGTTCAGCCTGGTTAGATCGCCACGCTCATAAAAACATAGTTGAGCGATGAGAACAACGTTTAGTTGTTTGATGATTAATCAACGTGTGGTGCACCGTGGAAGTCCGGAGTTCAAAACAGGAGTCAGTTAACAGAAATCTGTGTTCTGCTCACTGGGAATTTCTCCGCTCCCGCACTCTTTTTGATGATTTTATGAATGTCTGTTTTGGTACTGTTTTAATCTATCAAAATCCCTTGTTTTTTCAAACTTAATATATTGAGTTTACAGTACTGTTTTTGTGTTTTTTCTTTGTATTTTTCTTAGTTTTTTTTAAGAATGAGCTTGTAAAAAAGGCCTTGTTTAAAAAAGGAGTTTTTATGTGTACTGCCAATTACAACAAAAACAGTGATCTGGCTATGTGCTTACCTGTTTACTGCCTGTGCGTTAGTTGTCCCAAGGTATTAACAATAACGCGCAGTATACAGATGTACAGTATGTTAAACAATGCTGTAAAAAAGTAATATTTATAAAGTAATCCTCGTTTACTCTTATTAAGTGATAAACATGAACCTATTTGTTGAAGATGTATTTGATACTCCTCGAATGCAAGATTTGTTAGACTTACAATTAAGTATGTCTGTTGATTTTGAAGATTCACATAAAGTTGAACCTATTAATGCTTCTATGTGTTTTGCTTATGAAGGTATTAGTTTAAAAGAGATGTTTGCTTTGCGAATGCAACATTTAGACTATTTTTCCACTTTCTTTAATTATTCGCAAAATACTCGCGAAGCTCTTAAAAAAGGACTAAGTCAAAAATCTTATGATGTAAAGTTGCTTTTACCCGCAACTAAAAATTCTTTGGATTCATATTTAGTTAAACAATCATTTTTATAAATAATGTCTTGCTTCTTGACGTTATGACTTCACAAGAACTTTCACAAGAAATCAAAGACACAATTCGAAGACTCGCGTTAGAAAACGCGCTCAAGTTTAATGGTAAAGCAAATCCAAAAGCTCTCGTAGGTCATCTTCTTAAAGAACATTCTGATGCAAAAAAAAATATGCCTGAAGTCATGAAGTCAATTTCTCAAATCACAAATGAAGTCAATACTCTTTTACTAGACCAACAAAAAAAAGAATTACTCATTTTAGTTCCTAATTATTTTGAGCAACAAAGCGAGCAAAAAGCTGCGCGAAAAGAACAACGAGGAGAATTACCTGAATTACCAAATGCTCAAATGGGAAAAGTCGTTACTCGAATACCTCCAGAACCCTCAAAATATAATCATTTAGGTCACGCAATGAGTTTTCTTATCAATTATTTGTATGCAAAAAAATATTGTGGAAAAGCAATACTGCGATTTGACGATACCAATCCTGAAAAATCATCTCAAGAATTTGTCGATGCTGTTTTTGAAGACGTTGTTAATTTCTTAGAAATTAAACCTGACAAAATAAAATATGCAAGCGATAACATGGACTATTATTATGACTGTGCACAAAAACTTATAGCTAATAACAACGCATATATTTGCACTTGCGCCCAAGACGATATAAAAACAAATCGTCGAGAAAAAAAAGAGTGTTCTCATAGAAATAACTCTATTGAAGAAAACCAACACTTGTGGGAACAAATGAAAGCAGGAAGTCTTGACAAAGGAAGTCATGTTCTGCGACTCAAAATAGACATGCAGCACAAAAACGCTGTTATGAGAGACCCCGTTATTTATAGATTATCCTACACATCTCATTATAGGGTTGGCAATCAATACAAAGTATGGCCCATGTATGATTTTGAAACCGCAATTGAAGAAGGACGTTGTGGAGTAACACACGTCATGCGATCAAACGAATTTGATCAACGAATAGAATTACAAAACTACATTGCATCACTCTTTGGTTTTCCTCCTATAACATACAAACACTACGGACGATACAATATAACTGGTGCAACAACTCAGGGTCGAGAAATTCGAGCATTAATTCAAACAGGAGATTATCTTGGTTGGGACGATCCACGACTCGTTACTATATGTGCGCTTAGGCGACGAGGAATTGTAAAAGATGCATTCTATGAACTTGCAAAATCAATAGGTCTTTCAAAAACACAGACAAATCTTGATTTTTCAAAAATTGCAGCCGTTAACCGATCACTTCTAGACAAAACGGCCAAAAGATTCTTTGCAATAAAAAAACCTGTACTTATTACAATCACAAACATTCCAAACGATTATGTTGCGTGCAAAGTGCCTTTTCACGCTGAAGTTGACTTAGGTGTAAGAACACTTTCGCTTCAAACAAATGAATTTTACATTGAAGAAAAAGATAATGCCTCAGTTACTGTTGGTCAGTATCTTCGTCTTAAAGACGCAATGAATATTAAAAAAGTAGCTGACAACGAATATGAATTTGTAAGTAAAGAGTATAACGACTACAAAACACTTCCAACGCAAAAAGGAATAATTCAGTTTGTACCAAAAACTGGAGCTGAAATTATAACTCAAGTAACTCTTGCAGACATATCAAGGCAAGAACTTATCTGCGAACCTGCAGTTATGCAGCTAAAACAAGGCGACGTTATTCAATTTGAGCGATGGGCATTTTGTCGGTGCGATACAAAAACTAACGAAGAAATAACTTTTTGGTACGGCCACGATTAAGTAGGCGTAATGTAGCTGGTGAGTGGTGAATTTTTTTTATGACTTGTTTGATTAAGCAGGCAGTTGTTAAATTGTGAACTAACTGTTTTTATTGTAGTATATTCCTTTAAGAAATTGAGAAATTAACTTTTTATTATTAAGTTCTGGGTGAAATTGTACGCCGTAGTGAGGTTTATTTTTATCTTTAAACAATGCGACTGTGCCGTCTTTAAGTGTTGCAATAATTTGTTGAGTTTTTATATCTTCTTTTTTAAAACCTTGTTGGTGTAAAAAATATTCTTCATGATTAATGAATTCTCCTAACTCATTTTCTTTTACTTTTTGAATTTTAAAAGAACCGATGTGTTTACAAGGACTTATTATTTCTTTATGATGTAAAGCCATAAGTTCAGCACCTGCACAAATAGCCAAAACCGGTTTTTCGCTTTGAAAAATCGATTTGAGCTTAGCACTTGATTGTAAAAATTTATTATCTTTAAGAGCAGTTCCACTGATTATGATTGCCTTTGCAGCAGGAAGTTTAAAGATATCTTCAAGATGAATATAACAATACGTTTTATGTTCTTCTTCACACACATCAACAAGAGGCCGAATATATTCCCATTCAAATAGTTCTTTATCTTTAGCAACACAACTAATAATACAAACATCTGCAGGTTGAGAATATTCTTCTTTATGTGTTTGCCAAGGAAGAATTGTTTTATCTTTTTTTTTAATAATTTCTTCTTTAGGTTTTTTAATTAATTCTAATTCTTCAATCCTAAATACGCCTGAATTTTGTGTATCCATTTCTTTAGATGCTTTTTTTACACTCAGTTTATGAGAAAATAAAGGACAATTTGTAACAAACGTTTCAATTTCTCCACCCTCTCCTGCGGGATTGATATGATATTTTTTTTGTAATCGTTCTAATTGTGTAATAATTGGTTTAGTAATTGTTTCTCCAAGTAATGAATTATCAAAAGGATAGGCGTATACGCCAGAAATGATGGTTGTAAATTTTTTTTCTACTAATTTTTCTAAAAGATTTACTTGGTTTATTTGCCAAAGAGGATTACTGCACCATAATCCTAACTCATGACAAATTTTTTGTACGCGACTTGCTTGGTATTGTGAAGCCACAGCTCCTGTTATGATGCCTGTAATTTCCCACTTTTCTTTTGCTTTTTGAATTGCCTTTTTTAGATCTTTAAGTTCTTCTTCTTTAACACCTTGTGTTTTTTGCATGATAAGAGGAATACCCATAGCTTTTGCTTGCATGGTAACGTGTTTAATGTTTGGTGTGTGAAACATGTAGCTTTCGCTATTTAGCGATTGCATACAAATCGCTCCAACTACATCAACATATGCGCTGGCAACATATGCTGCGTAAATAGAATCTTTTCCGCCACTAAGCAATAATGCACATTTCATATGCTAAAAAAATAAGATCTTGTTTATAAATAGTGCCTTTTTAGCCCTTCTAAGAGCGAAATATTTAAATAGGAGGTTTTCGAAAGTATATGGAGGGCAACGATAAGGATCGTATGTCTTGACCATTTATGGGGTGAATAAACAATGGCAGATTTATTAGTAGTAAAGGCAAAAATTAAAGATGTAGTTGGTGATTATAATGTGGCAGGAGATTTTTCAGATGCTCTTGACAAATTAGTTCGACATCATGTTGACATGGCTGTAAAACGAGCAGAAGCAAATAATCGAAAAACAGTGATGGCAAAAGATCTTTAGATGTTTTAAATGCCAAAAAATTTATTTTTTAAATTTTTATGTGTGGTGTAGAAGTAATACTATTTTCTAACCAGTAATATTGTTTTTAGTTTTAACGCATAAGATCCTTAGATCTTTGCTCTTTTCTTTTTTACTGTGTATTCTTTAGGCTTTGTTTAGAAAGGAATAAAAAAGTATGCTACGGCCTTGATACAATAGTGAGCACAAGCCGATTTATGCAGGTGCAGTGCTATAAAACCGCTACTGTTGTTGGGTTCTCACTTTAGTATACCAAGAAAAAATAACTTTCTGGACAAGGCCATTCTTCATAAACATTTATAAATTACCTTTAGTTGTATTGTTGTTGTGTCTACCAAAATAAATGCATACGCAAAACCTTTAGAGATTCGTTTTAAAGGTCTTTATGACTACGATAACCTTCTTCCTACTATTAGAAGTTATTTTGAAGAACATGAATTTGACACATTGCGTGATACTGGATTCAAATATAAAGCTGGAAGCGGTCCTGCAGGTACTGAAGTAGATATAAAAATTGAAGGTGTTCGTTTTGTTTCTCATTATATAAAAATAACCTTAAAAATAAAAGGTCACGCGTGGAATGTAAATAGAAAAGAGCAAGACTATCATGGTCAAAAGAAAAAAGTGACTGGAGGGAAGATCCAATTATACGTTGAATGTACAGCAGAACTTGATTATGCAAATATGTTTGCCCCAAAAAATCCTTCTAAGCAAAAAAAAGCGATGCTTGATTGGATGAAAAACATTCTTGATGATCAATATACTGGATTGCAGGCAGGAGAAAATTATGTAACTGGCCAAGTCTTTATTCGCTCTTTAGCTTCTGATCTACAGCGTCGCGTTAAGCAATATTTAAATATGGAATGTTATTAACTCTTGGTATAGTAAAAAATGGCAGAATTACGAAATATTATAGAAGGCAGGTCTTTTTCTTATGAAGGTCTTATTTCAGTTCGTCAAGTATATCAAGAGATGCGAAATTGGCTAGAAAAACAAGATTATCATCCTTTTGAAGAAAACCATGTTGAACAACAGTTTGAAACGGGAAAAGATATTAAATTAGTAATTAAAGGAGATAAAGAACTTTCAGATACTGCCAAAATTAAGTGGAAATCAACAATTTCTTTTTCAAATCTTCAACCTGTTCAAGTAAAACGCCATGGCCAAATGTATGATGTGTACAAAGGCAAGGTTTCTATAAAAACAACTATTCGTCTGCAAACAGATTATGATAAAACTATGGATCAAAACGCATTTATTTATTTTATTAAAGTTGTTATTGATAAATTTGTCTTTAAAAGTTATATTCATCGCGCAGTTAATAGAATCTACAAACAATACGGTGAATTTGAACAAACAATAAAATCGTATCTTAACATGGAGAAATTTTAGTTAAGTGAAGTATTTCCTTTGTGAACTTATTGTTATTTTAAATACATCTTCGTAAAAAAATAGATTACTAATTCGATTATTTCTCACTATCTTTTTTATTGAGCTTTGGTTCTTTGCTTTACATTTTATTCGCTATGCTTTGCTCACTAACTGGCGTGCACCTGTTAAAAGAACCCGCTAAGTCCTTTTTGTTTACTGCCCTTCATCACATCATCAAAACTCGTATTAAAAAATTCTAAAATACTATTTGCTATAGGTTTTATTTGTTTATTTACATAATGGTCATAATCAATAGAACTTGTTTGTTTTTGAATCGGTTGAGGACCATCTTTAGTAATAACATATGAAATAATAGAACCTTCTATTTTATCAAGAAGTTTAGCAGCTTTTACGTGAGGAGGGGTCATTTTAGTATATTGATCAACTTGCTTTCTAAGGGATTTTTTATAGACTAAAAGTTTATCATATTTGCCTTTATAGACATCGTCAACGAATTTCTTTATGAATTGTTTTGGATCCTTATCTGCAAAAATAAGTTCTAGTAGTGAAAGTTGAAATTCTTTTGCAAGCGTTGTCCAATCACGTCTAACAAACTCTAAACCTGTAAAATCAATTTTTGTTTTTATATCTTTTTGATCTATTTCTCTTATATTGCTAAGATTTTTTATTTTCAAGCCCGCATATCTTTTTTTTGCTCCAGCACTTGAGCCTCTATTTTTAGGCAAGAAAAATTTAATATATTGTTTTTCAAATTCCAATTCTAAAATACTTTTTTGATCATAATTTTTTTTTATGAATTTTTTAAATTCCTTATTTAGCTCTTTTTCAATACGTATACCAATTTCATACGCTTTTTTAGCATCTGTATTTTTTGTATCTACAAAAACCGAATCCGTATCACCATAAATAACATCCAAACCTTTTTTTTCTAATTCTTGAACTGTTTTTTTTATAAAAAATTGAGCAAAACTAGTGATTGCATTAGAAAGATTTCTAATATGGAATCGAGAATTTGGACTTGCAAGAACCCCGTATAACGCATTCATGTGAATTTTAATAGCGTAGCGAGCAAGTTCATTACCTTCATTTTTAGCTTCATCACGTTGTTTCCAAAACTTTTCTAAAATATCAGGAAGTAAGGCTTTGCTTGTTTGAAAAACGGCATTATTAGGAGCAACAACAAACTCTTTTTTATTTGTAATTTCTTTATTTTTTTCTTTTGCTTCTTCTTTTGTGCCACAATATGCTAATGGATCAATACTAAAAGTTCTCATAAGCGAAGGATATAGTGATTTAAAATCTAACACAATTACTTGAGAATAAATCCCTGATTTAGAATCTAAAACGTAACCGCCTAGTCCGCTACTCGTATCTGTTGGTCTTGTGCTCGCAGCAACATATCCTGCTTTTCTAAGTTCTCGTAAATAAAGCGAGTCAAAGCTTGCAATACTTGCCTTTACTTCATTCATATGAAGCCCAGTTAAAAGTGATCGTTGAATAGTAAGGTTAAATAACTTTGAACTTTGTAAAATATTATACACTAACTCACTATCTTTTAAATTATAATCAATAAATTTTTGGGGTTGTAAATGATATTGTTCATCAATAATTGAAAAACGATTATCTTCCTGAATAAGTTTACCTTCTCCTAAAAAATGTTTTGCTGCAGTATTTAATTTATAATCATCTAATTTTACAAAAGAAGATTTTAATAGTTGGATACCGTCAAGAACTAATCTTCCTTGACATGTTGTTGATGAATCTTTAAAAAAATTTGATTCAATTCGAGTTCTAACTGCTTCGCGTCCTCTTCCAAATTCAGCAGGTATACCATACTTTTTCATACGCGTGAGTAATAGATTAATATCAAAATCAATAACATTCCATCCTGTAAGGCAATCAGGATCAATTTCATTGACCTTTTTGACAAATGCTCGTAGAAGTTTTTCTTCACTATCATATATTGAAGCGTTTTCGTACGAATCGCCCATGTTTTCATTTTTTACAACAAAAACGTGTTTATACGTATCAGTATAAAATGAAACCGAATAAATTGTTTGTGCTTGTTCGTCTGTTTCAATATCAAAGGATAAAAGCGTTGGTTTTGCAGTTTCTAATTCATTATTTGAAGGAGTATAATTTTTAATTACAGGATCTTTAAACAATGCATCTGTTTTTACTCCTTTTTCTTTTTTTCCTTGTAATGCGACAAATGAAAATAAATTTTTATCAATAAGAAATCTGCGAGTAAAAGGTATGTCTGCTTCAAAGCAAGCAATATTTTCATCTTCAAAAAGTTTTCGAAGTACAGAAATTTCTTTAGGGTTTTCAACCTCTATTCGCACTACTTTTTCATCATCCATGGTTAAAAGTTTTGTTTGCCGCGTTTGTATTCTAAGAATTTTTTTTGCTTTAACTTCGTCTTGTTTTTTAATAAAAAAATATGGTTGAAACTGTACTTTACATTCAAAACTTTCCTTAGTAGTGAGTCGTCCAAATAGGTGAATTATTGGTTTATTGTTTTCAATAGTGTATTCGCTTGTTGTAATAAAACCTCTATACGTTTTTTGTGGTGAGGTGTTTTTTTCGGACTCAAAAACCATATAAGTACAATACTAACTTGATTTATAAATATTCGCTTCATAGGCGCTGTCTCAAATGGTGTACATTAGTATACTGCGCGTTTTTGTTATCGCCTTGGGTTGTATAAATTTTATTTTTGAATCGAGGATTATAAGTGCGAACTTTACAGTTCTTCTTATTCGCTTCAAAAAATTCGCCGCAAGGCAGTATACTTAAATGTGTTTTTTGGGACAAACCCGCTTCATACAAAGATATATAAATCATTTCTGCTAAAATACTGTTAAAGAGGTGTTTGTAAAAACGTGATGCGAAAAAATAAAAAAGGTTCTTTTTTTTTTATCATTGACGTTATCATGGGAATCTTTATTTTTGTAATCACTATTATTTTACTTTCAACATTTTATAGCTCTTCTCCTGATCTTTCTGGCACGGGTCAAATAATTGAAAATATATACCAAGAAGCTTTTTTAACACCTATTTCTGATATGGGAACTGCTAATGAAGGAATTGAAGCTATTCGTGACGAAGGATATCTTTTAGACACAACAATTACAGTTGATCAACTCATTTTGTCCTTTAATAAAACATATAATTTAGACGATGAGTCTGTTCAAGAATATTCTCATAATATTTTTTCAAACATGACTTCTTGGGTTCCCGAACAATACGGTTTGCTTTTTGTAGCAAGTTTTGATGATGAGTCAGTAGTTTTATTTCGGCGAAATTCAAGCATAGTTACTGTTGAAGAAAGTCAAGTTGGTATTTCTCGTTATAAAATTTGTGCGCTTTCTCCAAGTATGGATGTACGACCAAAACCCCATGAAGCAATTTCTATATTTGAGGTGTACGTATGGCAATAAATTCATCTCTTATGACTTCTAAAAAAGCTCAGGTTTTTTCTCTTATTGCAATTTTGATGTCTATACTATTTATTCTTATTTATTCGCAAGTAACTCAAGTTCCCTTAGATAAAGATTCTCCAGTGATTAAAACAGAAATAGGTCGCCTTGATACTTTTGTCAAAGATTTTGACGAGCTTGTCAATAACGCTATTGATAGAACTGCTTATCAAACACTTGAACAATTTTCTCTTTTGCAAAGGACGATGTATGACAATACTTCAGGTTCGGTTTATTTTGAAAATGTGAGTGCTGCTTTTATTGGTTGCTTTGAATCACAAGAATTCGTTTATAATTCTTCTTTTTCCTCGATTCCTTGTTTTACGGGAAACACAAGCGCAAGTTCTACTACAGATAATTTTACTTTTTCTTTTAAATCCTACATGGAAAATTTAACCACGACTGCGCAAACATTGTATGGTGCAAATATAACCATGGGTGATGTTGTTGCAGATGTTGATTTTGCAACGAATGCATTTGAAGTAGTAGTTCATGTGCAAATGCTCATTACTATTACTAAAGAATCCTATTCTTGGAATCGTTTTGTTGATGTTTATAGAACTGTAGAACTTCAGGGAATATCTCATCCTCTTTTTGAAGATAGACGAATTCGCCACCAACCGTATGATTCAGGAACGACCTTTTCACTTAGTCGATTTAATGGCGATACTAATAAAGTTGCAGAATTTATAAATAATTCGTATTATTTTGTTGATACGTCGGCACCTTCTCTTTTTGATTTATATGAAGGGAATTTTACGCAACAAACAAATAATTCTTTTGGTATATCCTCTATTCTTGACGAAAGTTTTTCTTCTGCTTTAGCTGAGGCAACTGGTTTTTTAGAGGCTGATTATCTAAGAGCAATACCTCTTGCTGACGAGCCATATTATTTTACTTCTTCTGCTATTTCTAATGATATTTATGTACTTGAAAGTCGTTTAACGGATATGGGTTTTTCTGTAACTTCCTCTGACGTACAAGCAGTTTCTTAATTTTGTATATTGTAATTTTTATTTATAGGCACCTACTAGCTTTTTTTTGCTTAATTGTATCTTTGTTTTTCTCATTTTTTCTCTTAAAATAGGTATATTTCGTAGCTGTTGTCTTTATACAATAGTTAATAAAGTTTATAAGCTTCTTTTTATAAATAATTCATGATGGAAGAGGAGAGGGTAAAAACAGGAGTAGATGCTTTAATAGCATTTTTAGAGCAAAAAGACAAGGTCAGCATTAAAGATGCTGCCCAAGCAATACACACTCCTGAATCAACAGTGCAGTTATGGGTTGATTTCTTAGTAGAAGAACGAATTATAGGTGTTGAATATAAATTTACTAAGCCATATATTTTTCTTAATAAAAAAGCAAAAGAAGATATTAAAACTGATGTGGAAGAAAAAGATCTTTCTTTAACTCATTTTAAAGAAGAATTTTTTGCAAAAGCAAAAAAAGATAAAATTCCTGAGGAAAAAATACCTCAATTATGGAAAAATCATTTGCTTGAAGCCCTTAACAAAGAAAAAGACTTTTTTATTCGTGAAGCATTAAATAGGGATTTGCAACAACCAAATCACTTGTTTGAACGATATAAACAAAAAACAACATTGTTGTAAGGTAGTAAACATAATGAAATTAAGAGAATTTTTACAAAACGATATGGTCTTGTTTTTAGAAGATGCTCAACAGCATAAACAAGATCAAAAAATTCGGGCGGCAGCTTCAGAGACAGATTTATTATTGCATTCTTTCTCATCTGAAGATACTTCCTCTTCTCAAAAACAGTCTACTCCATCCGATGCTCAACAGTCTTCTTCTCAACCACAAAAAGAAGTCGTTGGAGAAATCATTCGAGAAGTTCCTGCGCAACAACATTTTCAAATAAAAGATATGCATTTAGAACAATCTTTATTTCCTACTCACGAAGACGCGGATGATTTTCAAACCCAATCTCAACAAGAACAACCTTTACTTCACCACAACCTTGCCCAAACAAATAAAGAGTATCAACAAAGCCATGCTACTCAGCCTCTTCAAAATAATGGTGGTAACAATAATAATACTAATAATAATCAAAACTTTGAATCAAACAATTCCTTAAATTCATTTAATTCTTCTTCTCAACAGTCTTCTTCTCAACCAATAATTATTCAACAACCCCCTATTGATACAAATAAATTAAGAGAATCTATCGAAAAAGAAATTTTAGAAAAATTACAAAAAACTATGTCTTCATCTGAAAATACTTCTTCTCAAAATGAATCTGCATCTTATTTTTTTAAAGAAAAAGAATCGCATCTTAAAGAAAAAGAGCAACAAGTCAATGAACAAAAAAAGCACTTGCAACAACAACAAGAAGAGCTTCAAGCAAGTAAAGAACAATTTAAAAACGCGCTTGAAGAAAAATATAAATCACGACTTGCAAAAGAAACCGCTATTTTAGAAGAACAAAAAAAAGCATTACAACAAAAAAGAGAACAACTCAATTTAGAAAAAAAAGATTCTTCTTCTCAACAGTCTTCTCAAGAGTCTACTATTAATAACAATCAAAAAATACAATATGAAGCTCTTTTACAAAAAGAAAAAAATTTAGAAAAAGAAATTCATTTGTTACGCCAACAAATGAAAGAATCTTTAACTCATAAAGATTTAGATCAAAAAACTATTTCTGTGCTCAAAGAATTACAAAAAAAAGCATCCGAGCAAACAAATCAATCTCTTCAAAAAGAACATCTTGCGCATAACGAACATGAAGAACAATATAAAAAACAAATAGAACTCTTACAAAATGAAATAAAACAAATTAGAGCAACAACTGCAAGTTTATTAAAAAAACATACTTCACCTCCTACAACTTATTCTTCGCACCAAGAACCCACGCACATTCATATTCACTCATCTCAAGAAAAACATCCTATTGAGTTTTCAAACACTTCTACTAATTCAATGTCTCAAGAAGCTACTCAACTTCAAAGTACTATTGAAAACAGACTCCGACATAAATCCCCTTTTCACCAAGAATTAGAACGCATCGTGCGTATTCACGATACCTTAGAAATTATTCATGCTTTACTTCATCAAAAAAAATTTGTACAAGCAAAAAATCTTTACGAAGAAAGTAAAGAACAAACAAAAAAAATATCTTTGCACGTGCAAGAACAACAAGCCATCATCAAACATTTACAATCCATTGCACAAGTTTTATCTTCTTTGTCAAATACATCCATACATTCAACTAAGCAAAGGAGTTCAACAAATAATACCGGCTCTGTTAATTTCGTTAGTAAAGATAATAATAATAATCATAATACTAGTGCTGATGATAGCTCCAATTCCTCCATCTCATTTCCTTTATCACAAAAACAAACAATGAACGATTATGTTGAAGCTCTTGAAGCATTACAACAAAAAAATAAAGAAAAAGCTCTTGCTTTGTTTATTGAGCTATATAAAAAAAATCCAAAAAATAAAGCTATACGTTCACGCTTAGAAGAGAGTTTAGAGTTATCTCCTTTAAAAAACACAATCAAACAAAACATTATTAGAGGTTAATTTTTATGAATACTAATTTTTTTACTAACAAAAAATCCGAGCATCAAAAAACCACTGACAAAAAAGGTGATGCGCCTATAACTAAACATTCACATATAGATTCTAATACGAAAAACGAATCTACTTCTGATAATCATATTTCCTCATCGATTACATTTTCAGATTCACAAAAAAGTGATTCTTCAACTGATTCTTCACAGAAGTCATCATCAGCCCCTCAAAAAGACTCTCTTCAATCAGATTCAACTCCATCCCTTCAAAAAAAAGCAACTCAATCATCTTCTGCTAGTTCATCTCAACATGAACAATCAGAAATTTTAGAATCCTATTCCTTAAATGTAAATAATGTCTTAGTAAAAGTTGAAATTAAACGACGAAAAACACATCCTGTTCCAAAATATGTTGTTTCTATAACAAACATTAGCGATACTACCAAACTTATTTTAGAAAAAATACGTCAAGATTTTATTCAACGAGTAGACTTTTCTTCTATTGAAAATTTTGAGTCTAATGACTTACAAAAAATTCAGGATCGTTTTAAAAAAGAAATTCGTTCATTATTAAAAAAATACTTTCCAGAACTTGATGATAAAACAGAACACATGCTAGTTAATTATATTATAGAAGAAAACTTAGGTTTTGGAAAAGTAGATATTTTACTTGAAGATCCTCAACTTGAAGAAATTGTTATTAATAACCATAAAGATCCAGTGCATGTATATCATAAAAAACACGGGTGGTTAGAGACAAATATAACTATTGTTACTGAAGCAAGAATTAGACATTATTCAGCAATGATAGGTCGAAATGTTGGAAAAGAAATTACTACGCTTTCGCCATTAATGGATGCTCATTTAAAATCAGGAGATAGAGTAAATGCAACACTTTCTCCAATTTCAACAAAAGGAAATACAATTACTATTCGTAAATTCGCAAAAGACCCTTGGACTATTCCAAAATTTATAGAATCAAACACCGTTTCTGTTGATGGAGCTGCATTTTTATGGCTTTGTATACAACACGAACTTTCTGTTCTTGTAGCAGGGGGAACTGGATCAGGAAAAACATCCATGCTTAACGTACTCGCAAATTTTTTTCCCGCTAACCAACGAATTATTTCCATTGAAGATACACGAGAATTAGTTCTTTCAAAAGATTTACATTGGGTGCCTTTAGAAACACGTCTTGCAAATCCTGAAGGAAAAGGAGGCGTTAGCATGCTTGACTTATTAGTTAACAGCCTTCGTATGCGACCTGATAGAATTTTAGTAGGTGAAATAAGACGAAAAGAAGAAGCTCAAGTACTTCTTGAAGCCATGCACACAGGACACTCTGTATACGCAACAATTCACGCAAATAATTCTGAAGAAGTAATTACTCGTTTAACAAATCCTCCTATTGATTTACCAAAACCTATGATTGGATCGCTGGGTCTAATTTGTGTTCAAAATAGAAATCGTAGAACTGGAAATCGAAGAACTTTACAAATTGCTGAAGTGCTTCCAACAGGAGATCCTAATGTATTACTTCAATTAAATGTTCATGATGATTTACTTGAAAAATTAAATGAAAGTAGGGTTTTATACAAACGATTAGAATTATATACTGGTATGTCTGTTAAAGAAATTCAACAAGATTTATTGGAAAAGAAAAAAATTCTTCTTTGGATGATTGATAAAGGAATTTATGATATTGTTTCTATTGGAAAAATAATGTCTTATTATTATCTAGGAATTTTAGATATTCAAAATCCGCCTTCAGGAGTGAAAATGACCAAATGACTTTTGCAGAATCAATTGTGAAAAATAAGCCTTTACTAAAAAAGAAACTTTTAGTAGCAAAAATTTCTCAAAGTGTTGAAGATTATGTTTCAAAAATTCTTAAATCTTCAATTATTGTTGGTTTTGCAACCACCTTATTTTTATTTTTTATCTTAAGTAAAGATGGAATTACTATAGTTGCTCCGCTACTTTTAGGTATTGTAATGGGTCTTATTTGGTTTCAAATTGGACTAAAAAAAGTAGATGTTATGATCTCAAAACGTGCAAAAAGAATAGATAAAGAAGTATTGTTTGCAGGAAGATTTTTACTTATTAAACTTAATAGCGGAAAACCTCTTATTAATGCAATAGAAGAAGCAGCAAAAGGCTTTGGAGACGCAACAGAGTATTTTAAAGATATCATGCGAGAACTTGAACTCGGAACACCTTTAGAAACTGCACTTGAGCGAGCAACAGAATATTGCCCTTCAAAACATCTTAAAAAAATATTATTTCAAATAACAAATGCCTTAAAAATAGGTGTAGATGTAACTAATTTTTTAGAAGCAATACTTGATGAAATAGCAGAAGAAGAACTAACTGAAATTATGAAGTATGGTAAAAAACTCTCAAGTCTAACAATGTTTTACATGTTAGGTGCAATTATCGTTCCAAGTCTTGGAATGACTCTTTTTGTTGTTGTGGCAAGTTTAGTAAATGTTGATTTAAACATGCTCATTTTTAGTTTGATTGTTTTTGGTTTGTTTTGTATTCAATTTTTATTTATTACGCTTTTTAGGTCTGCACGACCAAATATGGATATTTAAGAAAATGGTATTAAAAAGTTTATTATCTGAATTAGGTAAGGCCTTTGTTCCTGAAGAATTATTTGGTCATCTTATTAGATCTAAACTTAGAAAATATCTTGTAAGTGCGGGGCAAAAAGATGTTCCTTATCACTTATTTGGTTTATTATTTATTGTAAGTGCAATACTTACTTATTTTATTTTTATACCTTTTATTTATCCAATTTTTCAAGGAATGTTTTTTTTATTTGTTTTTGTTTTAGCCTTTTTATTTTGGGCTCTCATACAAGGAGGAATAATTGCTATAACTATTTTTTTACTCTCCTTTTTTATTAATATTAAAATCTATAAACGAACAAAAGATATTGAAGATTCATTTCCTGATTTTTTAGTCCTAGTATCTACAAATCTCAAAGGAGGCCTTTCTTTAGAACAATCCTTATGGGCTGCAATACGACCTGAATTTGGTTTACTCGCCAAAGAAATGACTATTGTTTCTAAGCGAGTAATGACTGGAAATGATTTAACAGAAGCACTTAATGAATTCATTGATAAATATCCTTCTCCCTCAATTAAAAGAAATTTATCTTTAATCGTTGGTGAGATAAGATCTGGTGGAAAAATAGTTCAAGTAATTGATAAAGTTATTCAAACTATGAAAAAAACTAAAGCACTTAAATCTGAAATGGCTGCTTCAACAGTGAGTTATATGATTTTTATTGGCGCAGTAGTAATTGTTATTGCACCAGCATTGTTTGCTTTAGCTTACCAACTTCTTCATATAATTATTGGCTTTACGCAAAACCTTGGCTCTTCACTTACAGCTGGAGGAAGTTCAGCAGTAATGAGTTTAAATTTTGAGGGATCAATTAATACAGGTGATTTCAAAAAATTTTCTGTGATGGCTCTTACCACTATTGGAATCTGTTCTTCAATGATTATTTCTATTATTGAAAAAGGAGATATTAAAGGAGGATTAAAATATATTCCTGCCTTTACTCTTGTTTCATTATTTCTTTATTTTGTCTTTATGGTTGTTTTATCGTCTCTTTTTGGCGGTATTGTATAAAATTATGCTTACCATCAAAAATTATTTGTCATCCTTTAGCTTTTTTATTTCATATTAACATGGTAAGATACTTTTTTTGCAAAAATATTACATGCCAAAAAGTCTAAGGCCTAAAAAACCTAAAACACCATAAAGAATAAAACTTATTGGAATGAGAATAACTGCAATAAATGCTCGTAAAAGGATTTTTTTAATGTGTTTAAACTCTTTTTCACTTTCGTGAGAGCCCATAGTTTTTAGACTAATAAAAAGCACTATAATAGTATATAGCCAACCAATAATAGGAATCCAACTTGTACAAAGCGCAACAATACTCATCACTGATTTTGTTTGCAAAGATAAGCTCATTCTTGCTCATCCTCTATTGGTATTTGTTCTTCATTTCGTTTAAAAATATGTTTAATCATACGAGATTTAGGAAGATAATTAAGGATTTTATTTTCTTTGAGTTTACCACAACCATAAAAATCATTTTTATGTGTTATTAAAACATAAGGACCTTCACAAGTGGTTGTTTTACTATCAATATCGAGTCCGTGAAGCCAATTATCTCGTTGTTTAAGCGTGCATTCAAAAACATTTTTTGATGCGTAAGGCCCAATAAGTTGACTTCCTTCAACAGATAAACGAAAACCTTCAGGCATGTATCTTCCAAAATAATTACCAAACGTGTTAACACGAATAGAAAAATGTTCAATATCAAAACATTCTCTATTACAAATATAGACTTTTTCTTTTTTATTAAGACAAAAATAAACAAAATCAGGAAGTTCTTTAACACCGAACTGATCGTTAAGTTGGCGTTTGAGAATTTTTTTGTCCTTGGAATTAAGTATTACTATTTTGGGCTTCATATTATTATTTTAATAAGTTCAAATTCTTTTTGAATCTTTTGATTTTTTCCTATAATTATTGGTTTGGGTTGTCCAGAACCTTGCAGTCTTCGTTTATCAAAATTTTTAAAAGATTCTTTTTTTACTAAACCTAGTTTTAAATGTCCTAACCGACCAAATTCATTTCGCATTTGTTTATAATCATTAATATTTTTTTGCAATGTGTTATCTAGTTCTTTAGAGAATTCTTTTAATTTTTTTTCAGAATATTTTTTATCCGTTTCGATTATGACTAAATAATTTGGTTTTTTTTTAACTGATTGTTCTGGCGTGAACATATATCTTAAAACAACTACTTTTGTTCTTTTTATTACTTCTTTCATACTATTAATCAGTTGTTTTTCTGGTGCAAGTTCTCCGGCGATATTTAAAAAATTATCTCTGGTGACAAATTGAATTATAGGTAGTTTCTTTTTAAAATCTATTACTTCAACAATATCTCCCATATCGTATCGATATAAGCCCTCTGTTGTGGTCATGATTATTTTGTACTTTTTCCCTTTTTCAACTTGATTTATTAAAATAGGTTTTTTATAACTCCCTTTAGGGTTTACTTGTGCAAATTCAAAAAAGTTTTCTGTAGCAACAATAATTCCTGCGCGATCATATTTGGTGATGCCTAAACTTAAACGTCCTTCGCTTGCATATATTCCTGGATCTCTAATTTTTATTTTTTTATCGCCAATAATTTTGCGAAGAGTTGTTAAGTAAGGAATTTGATTATCTGATTTTATACAATTAATTAATCCAAGTTTTGGCCATATATTTTTTGGAGAGAATATCTTTAATTTTTCTAATTCTTTTGCTCTTTTTGGTTTTACTTTTTTTACAAAATCAATTAATTCTTCTTTGTTATTTTCGATATATTCAAAAAATAAAATTGCTTCAATAGGTGCAAAAAAACCTATTTGGGTAATATTTTTTGTTTTTAATGCTAATCTTGCTATGATTTTTGTTTTTTTATCAAAATTTTTTTCATTATATATATTAGGCGGAATAACAAGTTTATTTTTTGTAAACCACGGTCTTTGAGTGGCCATGTATCCTGAGATACTTCCTTGCGGAATTCCTCCTTCAGTTATTCCTTCAAATGGTGGTCCTGCAAAATAAAGCAGTTTTCCATTTAAGACATTTTTAAATTTTTTTAAAACAAAAAACATCCATAAGACCAATTCTTTATTGAGTTGTCGTTTTCGTTGTTTGGTTATTGGGATGGTTTTAGTTTGGCTTGTTGTTGCACTAGTTGTAGCAAAATATATTATTTTATTTTTACATAATATGTTTTGTTCTCCATTACGACATCGTCGAATATATGGTAGAATGTCCTCGTATTCAATGATGGGTATTTTTTCTTGAAACTCTTTTATTGAAGAAATTTTTTTGAAGTGGTATTTTTTACCATATACAGTATTTTTATTTTTATTTAAGATTTCTAAAAGAAGTTTTTTTTGAATTAAAAAAGGATTTGTTAATGATTTTTTATATTGTCTTAAATGCGTTTGCAAAGATTTTTTAGGAACGAGTTTCATCGTTTACTTTCCCCACAGAGGATCTTCTTTTCGTTTAATTTGGGCAAGCTCTTTGAGTAACTCTTTTTCTTCTTCATCAAGATATTTTTGATGTTCTTTTAGTTTTCTAAAATCAGGAGGAGAAATATCGACTAGCATGATATCTTCTTCATTAACATGACGACCGCCTGTAATTCCAGGAATACTAATTGCTACTTGTTTACCTTTTGCTGCTGATTTAACATTTTCTTTACTTGCTTGAATTTCTTTAACAATATTTAATTTATCGCCACTTGATTTAATAAGTGGGACGCCAACAACAAGTGTTCCTTGTAGGATTTCAACACCGCAGACACAAGGATTTTTTTGTCTAAATATACAATTGGGTAAAATTTGAACTTTAGCAGGACGTATAACTCCAACAAGCGCTCGACGTTTAATTTCTTCTTCTTTTTCTTTTGTCCAATCATTGTATGCGTCGATTAAATGATAAATAACTGGACTGGTAAAAATTTTTACACTTTCTGTAGATTCAACTTGAGGTATATTAAAGCCTAAAATTGCTGCGTGTAATTCATTCGTCTCAATATTAGATGTCGCATCAGCAATATCCTTTTTACTAATAGGTCCAACACTTGCTTTTCGTATGGTAAAACCTTGTTCACGAAGAAGGGTGCTTAATGCTTCAAGACTTCCTATATTATCGGCCTTGATGATAATTCCTTGAGTATCTGTTTGAATACTCATATCTTCTATTTGTTTTTGAACTTGTTCTTTTGCTTGAGCTATGCTTTGCTCATTTTTTTCACAAGAAAGAAGAGGCATTCCGCTAAGAACTGTTTCGCAATCAGGACAGGTTATTTTAACTCCTGTAGCTGCTGTTACTTTTTTTACCGGTGCAAATGATGATTTATTATCTCTCATTTCCTGATGAGCTGCAGGCTCAAATAATGCTCTTACATGAGTAACAATTGGTTTATTAAGTCCGCCAATAACAACCGTATCGTTAGTGTGCAATGTTCCATTATACAATATAACATCAAGACTTGTTCCTAATCCTTTTTCTTCTTTAACTTCAAGAATTGTTCCTTTTGCAGGACCGCTTTCATCAACTTCTAAACGTTGTTCTAAAAATTTTTGTGCAAGAGCACCAATCACCATTAAAAGTTCAGACATTCCTCGTTGTTGTTTAGCACTAATAGGAATTATTGCTACTTGTTTAGTAAAATCTTCAACTCTATCAAACCGTTCAGATTGCATACCAAATGATTCATGAAGTTGACCGATGAGCTCATAAATTTTATTTTCAATAAATTGTACAACTTTTTCTTCTTGATTGGAGATTGTTTTTAAAATAGGAGTTTGTGTGTCTTTGCAAAGATTAATTCGAGGAATAGTGTCTAGTTTATTTGCCGCAATAATAAAAGGAGTTTTTGAAGCTCGTAAGATCTCAATAGCTTCCAGAGTTTGAGGTTTACACCCTTCCATAATGTCTACAACAACAATGGCAATATCTGCAAGACTACCTCCTCGTTTACGAAGTGAAGTAAATGCTGCGTGCCCTGGTGTATCGATAAAAAGAAGTCCAGGTATGGTCAGTTTCACACCCATTTTTTGCAAAAGATCACCGCATTTACATATCAGAGTTTCTTTAGGGATAATACTTGCGCCGATTGCTTGAGTAATTGCTCCTGCTTCAGTTGCTAAAATATTGCTATCTCTAATAGCGTCTAGAACAGATGATTTTCCGTGATCAACATGACCAAGAACGGAAACAATTGGGCTTCGTATGGAACTCATTTTTTTGTTTTTTAATCTTCTTCTTTAACTTTGTTAATTATTTTTTTCCCAAACATAAAAGGTTGAAGAACATCAGGAATAGAGATACTTCCATCTTCGTGCTGATAATTTTCTAAGATTGCAACAAGTGCTCGTGATGTGGCAATTGCAGTATTATTTAATGTGTGTACTACTTCTCGAGTTCCATCCTTTCGTATTAATTTAATATTTAGACCTCTTGCTTGATAATCTGTACAATTAGAAAGAGATGTCACTTCGCCAAAGTCTTCTGTTGTTGGACGATAAACTTCCATGTCTGCACTTTTTGCTTTCCATGAAGCTAAATCTCCACTACAACATTCTACAATTCGATAAGGTAATTTTAAATCCTGAAAAATTTCTTCGCTTATTGCTTGCATTTCTTCATACAAATCGTATGATTCTTCTGGTTTACAATAGACAAATTGTTCAACTTTATTGAACTGGTGTGTTCTCCATAGACCTTTTTCATTTATTCCATGACTTCCAATTTCTTTTCGAAAACACATACTGTATGAAAAGTATTTGAGAGGTAAATCTTGTTCGCGAATTGCTTTTCCTTCATGAAGACCCAGTAATGCGTGTTCGCTTGTTCCAATCATGTTTAAGTCTTCACCTTCTGCAGAATAAATTGTGTTTTTAAATTCCTCGGTATCCATTGCAGCGTTAAGAACTCTTTTTCGAATGAGTAATGGAGGTTCAATATATGTAAATCCTTTGCTTTGCATTTTTTCAATCGTATATCTTATGAGTGCTTGATTAAGTAAAGCAACATCGCCTTTAAGAATGTAAAATCCATTTCCTGACATTAAAGCAGCTGTTTCAAAATCTGCAAGTCCGAGATCTTCTAAAAGTTCTACGTGATTTTTTATTTCGTAAGGTGGCGTTTTTGTTTCTCCCCATTTTTTTATTTCTTTGTTTTCGGAGTCATCTTTTCCCTTCGGTACGGAACTATGCATAATATTAGGAATTTTTTGAAGAAGTTTATCTGCTGCTTCTTTAAGATTAGATTCTCGTTGTTCAAGTTCTTTTATTTTTTTAGGAATTTGTTTTGCTTGAGAAAACAGTTCGCTAAGAGAAGGACCTTGAGCTCCAATATTTTTATTTTTTTTAACTTCATTAATTTTTTTAGAAATTGTATTTTTATCTTTTCGCAGATTATCTGCTTCAAGTTTTGTTGCTCGCCATTCCTTATCAATTTCTAAAATTTCATCAATAAGATAAATTCTGTTTTCCATGAATTTTTTTTTCATGTTATTTTTAACTGTTGTTGCATCTTCTCGTAGTAATTTAATATCAATCATTATAACGCCTCGTGAATACTCATAAAAAACGAAACTGTTTTTATAAAGATATCGATAGATTGTATGTTTGGAGTCACAAAAAGTTTATATAGAGTTTTATCTTTCTCTTTTTTAGAGGTTGTTGAAAAATAGGGTGTGTGGTGTGCGCAAGTATCCATTAAGTATGTACATGTATAAAAAGC
Organism: Candidatus Woesearchaeota archaeon; assembly: GCA_046543005.1. GTDB lineage: Archaea > Nanobdellota > Nanobdellia > Woesearchaeales > SKGA01 > SKGA01. The sequence continues at coordinate 22,696 of JBKHAG010000007.1, forward strand.
AATTATTTTTGCCAAGTGCAAAAATTTCTAAGCAATTGTTACTTTACAAACTACAAAGATCGCAAAATTCTTTTCCTTCTTATTTGCCCTCTACCTTTTCTACTTCCTTTTCTGATTCTGATTATTTTAATACATTATCTGATGATAAAAAAAATGATTTAGAAAAAGATTATTCAGATATATTTTTTAGTGCAAGTTAATAGTGTGAAATTATAAACGCCCTTGCAGGGATTTGAACCCTGGCCTCAAGCTCCGCAAGCTTGTATTCTATCCACCTATACTACAAGGGCATATTGTTTTTCCAAGTTTTTTTATGTGTTATTTGCAAGAATTGGACTTGGTAGTAAACATAGTTTGTTATCTCTTTGTCATTTTACTTTTTTATAAGCTGGGTTTAATACTTTGGATAATAAATGTTGCTTGAGATGTCTGTAATTTTTTATGTTTTTGACTTTTGTTCTTATTATCTTTATTATTTTGAATCAAAGGTTCTGCTCTAATAATGCAACTAATAGTGTCATCTTTTTGAAGAGGAAGTCCACAAGCAAAAGAAAATGTTTCATCGCCAATTTTAATAAAACATAATCCTGCTCGTTTACGTAAAACTGTACCTTTAACTAAAAATTCTCTGGTTAATTTTCCCTCATATATATAAAAATCTCCTTGATCGGTGTGCGCAATTGATAATGAGCGAATCTCGTCTAAGGTAATCATTTTTTATATTCTGATTTTTATTTAAAGAATATCTTCAATAGGCTTTTTTTTAGTTGGTTGAGGTTTGCTTTTTTTATTTTGTGCCTCTAAATCAACACCTAATTCTTTGAGCCCGCCCATATGCATTTGCATAAGTTGTTCAACAATACCTACAATTCGCGCAAGTTCTTCTCTTTCTTTTGCCAGCGTGCTAAGTGATCCTTTGTGAAATCCAATTCGTTCTTCTTTACTCATATTTTCAACAGCTTCTTGTTCTTTCATTTTTTCGCCTCCACAGAAGTATTCTGTGTAAAAAATGCAGAGTTTTATTTATTTATAAATCTTGTTGCTGTATTTTTGAAAGTTTTAGATAGTATTATGGTGATTTATTGTTTGGTTGTTTGGTTTGTTGAATTTCTATAAAACAGAACTACTTCTAAAAAACATCTTTTCTTATATGTACTTGAAAATGTTTAAAAACAACTTGTTGCATTCTTCAAAAAATGTTTTTAGGTGTTTAAAAAACGTTTGTATACTTATTTAACATTTTTATTTTTAAAATCATGCCCTATACTGTGCTAAATAAGCACTTATGCACTTGCGAGGTTTATTATGATGTCTACAAAGAATATAAAAAATTTCAATCCTTTACTTTTTTTACTATCTTTAGGAGCAGGAGGGATTGCAGTTGCACCTTTTGCTTTTTTGCAATATGTGTTTTATGAAGGTCCTGGACTTGTAACGCATTCAGCAATCCATATGATGATTGCTTCAAATTTACAACACGTATTATTTATGAGTTTAGAAATACTAATGATTTTATTTGCAACAATTCATATTATTGCAACAGTTGTGTTAGCCAAAAAATTAGTTTTGTGGTTGCGCGAAAAACAACATATTTCTTATTTGCAAAATCCTTTAACTAACGCAGGCATTTTGGCGCCATTCATTTCTTTAGTGATGACAATGAATGTGTTTATAGGACCGCTACGTTATTTCATTCCCATAATTTCTCAAAATTTACAACAACTAATGCTTCCAGCACTTTTATTTTGGAGTATTATTTGGATTGTACTTATGAAACTAGATTTACGTTTACTAAAAATTTCTTTTGAAAAACCATTTGATGTAAATAAAATTAGTTTTGGGTGGTTACTTCATCCATTTGCATTAGGGATGTTAAGCGTTACAGGGATGGGAATTGCAGCAATGTCTCATATGCCAACAATCGCTCATGTCGCAGCATTTATGAGTGTAATTTCAGCGTCAATGGCTGCATTTTTACTTTTAGTAAAACTTGTTGCAATTTTCAAAAGTCATTTTGCACAACAAAGTCTTCCTGAAAAACAATTTCTTCCAAGTTTTTTAATAGTTGTTCCTAATATAACTCTTTTAGCACTTAGTGCATTTAGATTTGCACATTACGTGCAACACAATTTTGCTTTTGAATTAGAAGGATTGATGTTTTTTATATTGCTCTTAGCTTTTGCTTTTGAAACATGGTATTTGCTTTTTGGAGCGACACTCTTAAAAGATTATTTCAAACGACATTTTTTCAAAAAAGAATTTTATATAACGCAATGGGGACTCGTATGTCCTGTAGTTGCTTATGCTGTTCTTGGCAGCTTTTTATTTGCGTACTTTGTACAATCAGACGTGTTATTTGGTGCAATACTTGTTACAATTTTTCTTGCTGTAGTTTTATTTTTCTTGCTCTTAATACGTCAACTTCGTTGCGTAAAAGGTTCAAGAAAAGTTACTTGCCAATAGGTATTTTTTTTCTTTTCTTTTCTCATTATTTAGGTTTTATTCCTTTTATTTTATTTTTTACTTATTTTTTCTTTTATTTTTCTCCCTTATTTATATAAACCAAAAACTATTTAATGGCTTCTTATTTAATAAAGGTCAAAATAAAGGTCAGTATGGTCTTTTTGTATTGGAGGTATATTTGATGATAGATTTTGCATGTAAACGATTTGACGTTGATGAAATAATAAAATGTGGCTTAGGACTTACTAAATCAGAACTTACTATATTTTATTTTTTCGTAAAAAGTCAAGAAAAAGACTTTACTTCTTATGAGCTTTCCAAAAAACTTAACTTTAATGTAACGACCATTCAAAAAGGCGTAAAAAAACTTGCAGATCAAAACATTATTTATCGCCATCAAACAAACTTGTCTTCTGGAGGATATATTTTTACTTATTCGTGCACGCCAAAAAGAAACATACGAATAATTTTAAAAGGAATTATTAAAAGTTGGTCACAAAAAGTTGAATCATCTATAGACAATTGGTAATTATATTACTTTTATTGTTTTAATCATCATTTTTTTAGAAATAGCCATCACCAAAATAATGTAGTGATTGAATTGATTTTCCTTCTTTTTCTTCTTTGAGTTCTTGTGATGATTTTAACGCTTTACCTACTGCTAAAGGTTTTTTCATCATTTCATCAACAATAACTACAAAATCATTTTTTTTAAATTCATCAATATCTACAATTCCTGGACGCATAATATCTGCACCTTTTACTACAAAGCGAATTGCTCCTTTATCAACTACAACGTTTGGAAGAGAAAGCTTTTTAGATAATAAGATGTGTAGGCTGGGAAACCATTTACCTCTTTTTTCTTCTTGAATAAATGCAAGCTCATCATTAATAAAAAGTTTATTATTTTCTTCAACGACTTTACTTTTTTTAGAAATAAGATTTTTTGCTAAAGGCATCTGTTTAATAAATTCTTTAATATCTGATTTAGAAAATTGTTTTCTCATAGGTATCTGTTTGTAAAACTACTATTTAAGTTTTACTTTGACGCATCATTTTTTATCAAGATGTATTCAAATGTAGATATTTTTGTTCTTATACGAGTAAATTTAATCATTCATTTATTAAAACACCATAATTCTTAAAAAGGATGATTTGTTAATTACTGCCACAACTTAAAATAAGGTGAATTAATGGTAAAAAAACATACGCGTAAAAAAAAGGTAGAAAATCATTCTAAAATGTCTGTTCTTATTGGTTCTTTAGCAATCGTGGCAGTTCTTTTAGTGATTTCAATTCTCACAAAAGGATTTGGCTTTATTTCAACGCCAGTATCCGAAGATGATGTAGTAGTTCAAGATAGTTTAACATTTATTAATGAAAATCTTTTGGAAGGAGAAGTAGTTGCACAACTAGATAACGTTAGTCAAGAAGCAGGAATGTATAAACTTACTGTAAGTGTTGAAGGTCAACCTGCAGACGTTTTTGTAACTAAAGATGGTTCGTATCTATTTTTACAACCGATTAATGTTGCACAAGTAACTCAACAATCTCAACCTGAACAAACACCAACACAAGAGCCTGTGGATGTTGTTAAAAGTGAAAAACCAGTAGTTGAGCTTTTCGTTATGAGTCATTGTCCTTTTGGAACTCAAGCAGTTAAAGGAATCTTGCCTGCTGTGGAAGCATTAGGTGATTCTGTTGATTTTGAAATGAAGTTTGTTTATTACGCAATGCATGGAAAAACAGAACTTGATGAACAGCTTACTCAAGAATGTATCAAAAGACAAGCTCCAGAAAAACTTAATGATTATTTGAAGTGCTTTTTAGCATCTGAAGCTGGAAGCGAGGCAAATAGTAAAGTTTGTCTTACTGAAGTAGATATTGATGAAACTGCTATTGATGCATGTGTGGCTGAGCTTGATGAAGAATATCAAGTTACTGAATTATATAATGATCAATCAACTTGGTTAAGTGGGCAATTTCCTCTTTTTAATGTACACAAAGAAGAAAATCTCGCCTACGAAGTTGGCGGAAGTCCAACCTTAGTTATTAATGAACAACAAGTTAACTCGGGACGAAGTCCGGCTGATTACTTAGCAACTATGTGTGCGAGTTTTACAGACGATTCACGACCTGCTGCTTGTGATCAAGAGCTTAGTTCTACAACTTATTCAGCTGGCTTTGGTTATGACGAGGGAACTGCAACAACAGCAACTTGTTAACTACGTATAGTCAAACAGCAGTCGGCCTTGAGCTGATTGTGGTTGGTAAACGGTGAGCGGTACTCTGTGAACCGTATTTTTCTTTTTCTTTTTTTCTTACTTTTTTTGGACGAAACTGTAAGTAAAAAACGTTAATGGATTCTTCGTCACACAAAAATTTATATACTCTTTATATGCAGTATACAAGTACGTACGAGTGTACCAATAAGGTAAATTAATAGGAAGGAATTATTATGGACTCATTTATTCAAGAAGCTATTTCTGCTTCAGAAAAATATAAAGAAAATACGCTGCAAGATTCTACATCTTCACAGGACGCTCAAAAATCTTGGCAAGCTGTTGATGATCCTCATAAAGCAACCAACGCGCCTGAAGATCTTCAAGAAAGTCAAGATGAACAAAAACCAATAATACCTCATCAAGATTCTCGATCCCCATCAGATTCTGCTAACGCGTCTCTTACTCAAGCTCCATCTGCAGATGAAACTTCTCAAGAATTTGCATCTGCTCAAGAGCACAGTGTAACTCAAAGCGTTCCTAAAACAACAACGCAAGCAACACAAACAGATTCTTCAATTGTCATGTCTAATTCGTCTTCCTCTTCAGGAATGCAAAACATTATTGATGATGAACTCGAAGAATTATTAGCCCACCAACAAGCAAATATTAAAATTATTGGTTGTGGTGGCGGTGGTTGTAATACTATTAATCGAATTTCAGAAGTAGGAATTGTTGGCGCACAAACTATTGCAGTAAATACAGACGCTCAAGATTTATTGTATACGGGTGCTGATAAAAAAATTCTCATAGGAAGAGATCTAACAAAAGGTCTTGGTGCTGGTGGAAAACCTCAAGTAGGTGCTCAAAGCGCAAAAGAAAATGAAAAACAAATCCGAGAAAGCCTTCAAGATAGTAAAATGGTTTTTATCACTTGCGGAATGGGCGGTGGAACTGGAACAGGCTCTGCATCGGTCATTGCTGACATTGCAAAAAAATCAGGAGCACTCACTATAGCTATTGTTACAACCCCTTTTAAAATGGAAGGAGGACGTAGACAAGAAAATGCCGAGTTAGGTCTTGATACTTTAGCAAAAAGCGCAGATACGCTTATTATCATCCCTAATGATAAATTATTAAGTATTGCAAACCAATTACCTATAAAAACAGCTTTTAAAGTTGCTGATGAAATTCTTACAAATGCCGTAAAAGGTATTGCTGAGTTAGTTACTAAACCAGGTCTTGTTAATCTTGATTTTGCAGACATCACAACTGTTATGGGCGATGGTGGAATTGCTCTTATTGGTGTTGGCGAATCCGATTCAGATGATAGAGCTCAAGAAGCAGTAAACAGGGCAATAGCCAATCCTTTACTTGATGTGGAAATATCTGGTGCGAAAGGAGCTTTAATTAATGTTTCAGGAGGTTTAGATTTAACCCTTGAAGAAGCAAAAACCATCGTGCAAACAATAACTCAAAATTTAGATCCTTTGGCAAAAATAATTTGGGGAGCTCAAATAAATGAAGATTTGGATGGTACTGTGCAAGTCATGTTAGTAGTTACAGGCGTTACAAGCTCCTTACTTTCTGAAAAATCTTTACCAAATTCTAGTAGAGATTATGAAAATGATTTAGGAATTGAATTTGTTTGAATGTCTGTGTCCGGACTTACAAAGAAAAATCATGCACTGCGGAGTTGATAATACATCTTCAACAGTGTGCAACTAAGTTTTATTTGAAACAGAACCTCCAAAGGGGCATTGTTTAAACAGGAGTTTTTATCTATACTGCTAATTACAACAAAAATAGTAATCTGGCTATGTGCTTACTTGTTTATCGCCGGCGTGCTATTTGTCTCAAGGCGATAATAATAACGCGCAGTATACAATTTACAATATTTTGAACACGGCTTCTAAAGGGAAACGTTTAAAAAGGTCGAGCTTCTTTCCAAGAAGAGAATAGTTATGAAACTCAAATCTTTTTATAAGGAATGTGTTCGGGTTTTTAAAATTACTAAAAAACCGACGAAGACTGAATACAAAGCAATTATGAAAATTGCAGGTTTAGGTATTCTTATAATTGGCTTTATGGGTTTTGTCATTTACATCCTTGATTTTTTAATTAAACTATATTGGTAATTACAATGCAAGAAGAACAAGCTCAATCAAAGATTTTCGCTCTACGAACAACAGCTAACCGAGAAGATCAAGTTATTGGTTTTGTATCTAGTAATGCAAAACGAAAAAAACTTGAAGTTTATTCTCTACTTCGTCCACACGGGATGAGAGGATATGTTTTTGTAGAAGCATTTGAACGAGCAGCTGCAGAACAAGCAGCTTACGGCGTTCCTTACGCCCGAGGGATTTTACCCAATGAAGTTGAATTTAGTGAAATTGAACACATGCTTGAACAAGGTAATAAAGAAATGAATATCAAGAAAAATGATATCGTTGAAATTATTAGCGGAGCATTTAAACGTGAAAAAGCAAAAATTTCTCGAATTGATCAGCAAAAACAAGAAGTTGTTGTAGAACTCTTAGAAGCTGCTGTACCAATTCCTATCACCTTAAGTATGGATGCTGTAAAAGTTATTCGTCGAGAAGGCGATGACGACGAAGAATAAACTTTATTAACTTATTTTATTTGTTAGCTTTGCGCCGACAAGTTTTTAAATAAAGGCTTTGTTCGTAAGTTATATGGCTCCTTATAAAAAACCTTTAACAACAGAAGAACGAGCAAAACGTGACGCAGAAGATATTCGACGAGTGCGACTTCCGCGGGGAACAGAAACACTCGGTCTTCTTTTAGCTCGACTTGGAGGGAGCCGTTGTAAAGTTCAATGTCTTGACGGTAATCAAAGAATTTGTCGAATACCTGGACGTCTTAAACGATCTCTTTGGGTTCGGGAAAACGATATTGTTCTTGTAGAACCTTGGGAGTTTGGTGGCGACAAAAAAGGAGATATCATCTTTAAATATCGACCTGCTCAAGTAAAATTCTTACGATCTAAAGGATATTTAGAAGACTTAGAAAACATAAGTGAATTCTAATGCATACACAATGTCTAACGTTTAAAATATAATTTGCTTTGTGATGCTACAATAAAAAATTGTCAATACATTATTTTTTCTTTTTATATTCTTTAATTTCTTCTTTGATAAAAAAATAACCAATAAAAATAGCACTTATCACAATACATGCGTCAGCAATATTAAACACTGGCCAGAAATGAAAATTAATCCAATCAATAACTGCACCTGTGCTTATTCTATCTATAAGATTGCCAATGATTCCTGCACTAAGAATTGTTAGAAATATTTTTTTTATAGGTTCTTGTTGTTGTATTCCCAGCCAAAGAATTATTCCTAATATAAAAAAACTAAGGATAATAAAAATAGTATTTGCTTGAGTAGAAGCAAACAATCCCCATAATGAACCTTTGTTATACACAAGCGTTGCATCAACAATATGTCCAGTAGTATTCCACGCATTAGTTTTAGCAAGATATTTTGTTATTTGATCAACACAAAGAAGAATAATACCTATACATATAGCAATAAGAACTTGTAAGGTGTGTTTAGAGAATAATGTTTTAGGAGAGGTAATTTGTTTCATAGCTAACCTTGTTAATATCTGCCGCGTTGTTTAATTTGCGCTTCTAAAAGATGCTCAATTTTTTGTAGACGCTGATTAACTAAAGAAATTTCACTTTTCATTGCATCGAGTTTAAGGTGAAAAAGCTCTTCTGATTGAGGACTTGGTTGTTGGGATGTAGAATTTTCTTGCATTTTAGTATGTATTGTTTCTTGTTGAGCGGCATATTTTTGTGCAAGCTTTCGTCCATACTCTTGTTCGCTCATATCATTTTTATCAAATGTTTGAAAAGGATTTTGTTCTTGAAAAGTATTCGTTTGACTAGTTGTAGAACTAAACTGGTCGTTATTTGAATCCTGCAGGTTACCTTGTTGGTTTTGGCTTTGTTGCAAAGGGTCTTGAGGCATATAAGGATCTTGAGCAACATCATATTTTTGTGGTTTAAACTCTTGGTTTGATGTGTTGGTGTTTGCAAATGCAGAAGGTGTCGAGTCAGATGGTGGTAGTGAAAAATCTATTGGTAAATTATCTTCTTTTTTTTTCCAAAATTGTAATTTTTTTAAAAAACTCATCATCTCACCTGCGCATATTATGCTGTAACATTTTTATCTGTTTCTTTTTTGTTAATAAATGACAGCTTATCTGAAATAGTTTCATTAACCTTATGTAATGATTCTTCGCCTTCTTGGCGAATAGATGTTGCAAAACGTTTCGGAGCAAATTGTAATACATTTACTATTGGGGTTTTAGGAAGTATTTTTATTGTTTTTTCATGAACTCCTTTAAATATTGTTCCTACGCCTTGCACTGCTGCAGTTCGTAAAAAAGCAACTTCAAAAATTGTTGCTTTAACTTCTTCATCAGATATTTGAGAAAATACTTGTTTGGGACTTTCATTAAAATCAGACCAGTTTAATGATTCAAACGAAAACACAATAACTTTATGATTTAGTGCCTGGTGTTTTTTATCTGATGCGCTGAGTAACTCTTGTGCTTTTGAAATAGGCATTATCTCTTTTTGATACGCGTTAAGTCCTTGTGCCCAAAAAGCACTATACACTGTTTGATTATCTGCTAAAATATATGCTGTTGGTTCTTCTCGTATAGTCTCTTGAAAATCTTTTGCATCAGCAACTAAAACAACGCCAAAAATAATACCAACGAGTAGTACAAGACCAAGTACACTAAGTGCTGTTTTAAGAACACTTTTGAAGATTTTCCAAGAAATAACGATGATAAAAATGACTGCGACTAAAAATAATACTGAACTAGTAGGGAACATATAAACACCTCGACAAGGTGTTAGGAAATGTTATTTATAAAGTTTCCTTAATGGGTTTGTAGTTGTGTGAAGAATAAGAAAAATAAATTAAAAATAAAAAGGTTTATTTTACTAAAACGCCGTTAAGAACTTTGTTTTGTCCTGGTCGACTTGTAATTTTTACTTTACCTTTGCTCGTATCAACAACGCATCCTTTCGTAAGAATATTTCGTCGGACATAATGTCGGTTAGCGGGATTTTCAATAGTACCTTTAATTTGGAGAATCTCGTGCTTTTTACTAGAGGGATTGTAAATATTTACTTTATTAGCTGAAAGTAATTTAGATTTGGTATTTGCGCCACGAACCCGTTCATGTTTAACTCGTTGCTCATCTACTTTGGTATGTGTAGCTAATCGTCCCAAATTATGTAAACGTCGAATTTTAGGTCGTTTATAACGCCCACCGGTATATTTTCGTTTTGATCGTAATTGTAAGATTGCCATAGTATTGCCAAGAAAACGTTGTTGATTTATAAAGCTATCGCGAAGAGTTTTTGAGGCAATAGTTGCGCTTTACGCTTTTTTAATTATATTTGCTTTCTGCATACATAATTTTGTTAAAATTGTCAAAAAATGCAAAACGATTATTTTAAAAACCACTTGTTTTTTGTTTGGGTCAATGTCTTTTTCAAATAGTGCTAGTAATTCAGATACATATTCTGCTGATTCTATTAAAACAGTAGCTTCTTCATATTCTTTTAGGTGTGCTAAAGAAACATTTTCTCAATGGTTTACACGAGTGTATGACACAACAAAACCTATGAATTGGTGGGAACATATTGTTCCTATACATGGTTTTTTACGAGGAGTTCCTCGTTATCTTGAACAATATACAACCCCTCAATCGCATGAAACAGATGCTAATTGGTTGAAACGATGTAATAAAAAAATATATTGTATTGGTGCACAGACTTTGTATTTAGCAAGCATAGGAGTATTAGTTGCTTCATTAACATATAAAGAACCTTCTTTTACTCAATGCGTATATTCTTCTTCCTCTTCTTTAGATTCTTATTTCTTGCAAAAAAATACCTTGTTTTTACAACTCTCTAAAAAAGATACTCTTGATTCGTTAAATTATCCTTCTTCAAACTATACGTATCCTAAATATGTAGCGCCATAAACTACCGAGAAAATTTTTTTAAACTATTGTTTTGAGCTTGCTTAAATTTTACCAAACTTAAAATAATTATCAATATCGTCTTTAGTAAGTTCAATGGTCTTTTCATAAGAAGAATTATCTTGTGATGAATTAGTTTTTTTAGATTGAAATTTAGAAAATGAACTATTTGAAAATGAACTTGTTTTATTGTTTTGTTTTCCTTTATTAAACATGCTTGCAAATAATGGATTGTTAATTTTTTTACTTTTTTTCAAATACCACGCGTATCCTAATCCGCAAAGTAAACCACCTAAGTGCGCACTATGCGCAATACCTGTTGATACTCCAAACAACCCAACAATATCAATGAGTGCAAAAAGTATACCTGCAGTTCTCATATTCATAGGAATAATAAAAAAGAATAATACTTTCATTTTAGGAAGTAAAATAATAACCAAACCTAATACGGCCATAATAGCTCCACTTGCTCCAAGCGCTCCAATTTGTGCGTTTCCAAATGCTTTTTGAAAAACAGTAAATATGACACTTGCAAATAAACCTGCTCCAATATAAATTCCTAAAAATCGTTTTGAACCAATCATGCGTTCAATAAGTCCACCAAATAATAATAGCGCGTACATATTAAAGAATAAATGAGTGAGATTTCCATGTAAAAACATAGATGTAAATAGCGTCCAAGGTGCAGTGCTCAAAGTTGCAGGAACCAACCTTAACGTTTCTGTAATAATGGGAAATAACTCTTGTAAAATAAACATTACTATATTAATTCCAATAAGTGAAAGCGTAACGTTTCGCAGACGAAAACCTTTTTGTTGTTGTCGGTTCATATTCATAAAAATTAGTTAACAAAGAACTCTTTTTAAATCTACTGAAAAAAAAGTGTTTTTTCCTTATTCTTTAGGTTTTTCTTCATCAACTTCTTTAATAGATTGATTAGTAGATTCTTCTTGAGATTTTTTTTTAGGAAAATTAATTTTTTCTTTTAATGTTTGAAATGAAGAAGAAATTTTAGGTTGAACTTTCTTTTTCATATGACGAATTTTTCTTTCTCTAAGAAGAGCAACTTCTCGATTAACCTTTTCAAAATCTTGCACGTCTTGACCATAAAAATCATAAAACAAAGCAGTTTTTAAACCCTTTTTAGCGATGTTATCAGCTTCTTGATCAGGATAACCAATAGGAATAACTGCTTCAATACGAACGCCTTGAGGAATATGAAACAAATGATTAATTTTGTCAGTATCAAAACCACCAACCCAACACGTGCTTAAACCAAATTCTTGCGCAGCAAGTAGTATGTTTTGAGTAGCTGCAGCACCATTATGTCTTGCAAAATTATTTCCTGCAGGTCCATACCAGTTTTGCTGAACTAAAGGTTGAGAACATACAATAATAACAGTAGGTGCTGTTGCAATCCAACTTTGATCCATGCAACAAGAAGGAAGATTATCAATCATATCTTTGTTTGTACACACAATAAATTGATAATCTTGTAAATTTCCTGCAGAAGGTGCTTTCATCGCAAGCTCAATAAGATAATATAAATCGTCTTTAGGAATTGCTCGAGATTTGAATCGACGAACACTTCTTCTTTTTTCTATAGCTTCAATAATTTCCATAATACTTCACCAATAAAGATAATTTGAAAAAATAAAAATTGCCTGCCTTAAAATACTTGCATCGCTTCAGAAATTGATACGATTCATGCAGTATCGATTTCGCCTCGTCCAAGAACGAAGTTTTGTATTTCTTCACAACACGTTTTAGTTTGAAATACTACACTAACGTGAGACGTATTGCCTTATAACTTTTTCCCACACATGTGACAAAAATTTGAAGAAGAATAATTCTTTGCCAAGCAACGAGAACAACTTATAATATGTGGTTGTGTGGTTACTTTATTTTTTTGTTGTGTTTTAGGCTGAGCAAGTTTTAAAGCAAAACGCTCTTCATCGGCTCCAAGGCGACTCTTGCGAAACAATTTAAAACCGCCAATAACCATAAATAATAAACCAATATAAAAAAATAATTTCATAGCCGAAGGGTGACTTGTTGCCTTAGTTAATAACAACAATTGAGAAATAACTACAAAAAGTGTACCTGGAATAAGAAACGCCCACTCTGAAAGTGACGAACGCTCTTTGACACGCTTAACTTTAACCATTACTCACAACACCTCTTGTACGTATTAATGAATGGATTGTTTTTAAATGTTATGGCAAGAATGCTTTTTTCATGAAATAAAACTGCGTATGTCTTTTTCAAAAAAATTTCAAAAAACTTTTACTTTGCCCTTTCTTGATAGTTCTAACGAGAACCTTTATAAATAAACCGCGTTTACTAGAATTACTTCTCATTCATCTTTATAGCGGGGTGGAGCAGTCAGGAGTGCTCGCGGGGCTCATAACCCCGAGGTCGGAGGTTCAAATCCTTCCCCCGCTAT
>JBKHAG010000008.1:0-35313 GCA_046543005.1 Candidatus Woesearchaeota archaeon
GATTCAAAAACAAAATCTATACGACCAAAGGCGATAACAAAAACGCGCAGTATACTAATCTACACCATGTGGGACAAGCCCTATTTAATAGACTTTATCTAAAAAACACATAAAAGTTTTAACAGAAAATGCACTCAAAACAAAGCAATAATATTTAACAAAAAAAATAAAAGAAAAAAAAAGAAAAAAATATTTATTGAAATTTAGCGTCGTGTTCGCCTTTTGAAATTTCTTTAAGTATATCTTGAGCTTTTTTACCTTCAACTGTAACACCCATGCTCTGACAAGAACCAATAATTTCTCGAGCTCGCATTTTAGGATTTTTACCATATAATGCGTCTTCTTTCATTCGAGCAATTTTATTTACTTGATCAAGAGATAAGTCTCCTGCTACATCAGTTAAAGGATTTCCTGCAGCTTTTTTAATACCTAATTCTTGTTTAATAAGAGCGCTTGCAGGAGGAGTTCCAATTGTAATGGTGTATTCTTTAGTATCTGTATCAACTTCAACAATTACTGGAACTTGCATCCCTGCAAAGTCTTTTGTTTTTGCGTTAATATCTGAAACTACTTGTCCAATATTTATTTTAAGCGGGCCTAAAGCCGGACCTAGAGGAGGAGCTGCAGTTGCTTTTCCCCCTGTAATCATTACTTCTACTTTTTCATTTGCCATTTTTTATATTACCTCTAAGAGTACTTAAATGCAAAAGTTCAAAATCAATAATGACCTTTTTAACTTTTGCCATTTTTTAATCTCTCTCACGCATGCGTGTTAGATACCTTCAGTTCATAAAGCGTGAAGAATATGCCTTATCTACTTTGAAAGCGACCAGTTTGAAGAGAAGAGATGAGAGAGTGTTTATAAACATTGCTATAGTGTTTATTTCTTTATCTTGTATTGATTAGAAACTTTTTGCACGGATGATTCCAAAGAAGAACTATCTTTTGAAGAAGGCGTTGAAGATGTATTTGGAGCTGTTTGGTTTTGTAATTGTTGAGCTGTTTGAGAAACATTTGTTGATTGATAATTCTTTTTTTGCAAAGTATCTTGTTGAAAAGAAGAGTTTTTATACGCTTGAGAAATTTGATCTTGTTGTTTATCCTCAACGACTTTTAGCACATCATATGTTTGTTGCACTGCGTCTTGAAAGTGAGGACTGATTTCAGCAGAATACTGCATCGTTTTTTTTACTGCGTATTGCATATTAAGAAATTGTTCAGATTCTTCCTTACTCCACTCATTTTTTTCTGCAAGACCATAAAGAGAAGTGATTGTTTGTTGATCTACAGAGACTGCAAGTTGTTGAGCAGGAACTGATGCATAAATTGCTGCAGAATTTTTTAATGAAGAGATACTGTCCTTTTGAGTTTGAACATTTTCAAGTTTTAATTCTAACGAATCAATTGCTTCTTCTACTTCATCTAAATCAGAGAGCCGTTCTTCTTTTTTTGCATTTTCAAATGCTTGAACTTCACGCGACACAGATTCAATTAATTTTCTTGTCGCCTTGAGTTCTTCAAGAAGTTGTTTGAGTTCTTTTTCTTTTTGGTGAAAATCTTTTTTAATTGCTTGTTCTGCATTACGCAATTTATCAAGGTAAAGTTTAGGATCTGCTTGATTATCTTTAAGATTTTTTGCCATAATTATTCCAACCTGAAAAACACTAAAACAAAATTAAAAAATAAAAAAAATCAAAAAATAAACTAAAAAACAACACGCAATAATTATTTCCTCTTTGCAGAAGATTTTTTAGCAGATTTTTTGCTTGTCTTTTTGGATGATTTTTTAGCCACTTTTTTCGTGCTTTTTTTAGTCGCAAACTTTTTTACACCAGACTTTTTTGCAGGTTTTTTCTTTACGACTTTATTTACAACTTTCTTTACAACTTTCTTTGAAACAAACATGTTTTTATTATCTTCATACATTTCAACAAAAAGTCTTGCAACCATAAACAAACCAGGAGCAGATGCGATTTGTACAACAATAATTTGTAAAATATACGCAATGACAAAAAGAACTCCTGCTAAAGGCAGCACGTTTAATGTAAGGTTAAAAATACTTTGAATAATAAATGTTAAACCAGCTATTACAATATAAAAAATAATTAATCTTCCAAAAACACCCCACCAACGACCTTTTACCATATGATAAGAAGCTTTGATTGCTTTAAAACCAGAAAGAGAACTTATTACTGGTAAATAGGATGCAAAAACCCAATAGGTTCCAAAAGCAACTAATGCAATAAAACTTGCAAGTCCTGCCAAACCAGCAAATATTAAAAAAAATAATTGTTCAGCGGCAACAGTTGCAGTAATTGCGTTTTGAAAAAGCAAATATATTAAAAGTGCCAAAATCCCCAACACTAAAAAAATTCCTAAAAAAATTCCCATAAATAAAACTAAAACCAAAAGACTTGTTCCAAGAACATTCCAAAAACGAGTTTTTATAGTTTCTTTAATTTCTGAAGGGTTCCATCTTTTTTGATATATTTGTTGCGTTATCTTTATTACTACAATTACAAGTATAAGTGACGCCACTAAAGTAAATAAGGAAATAAATGAGACTACAAAGGGCGATTGAAAAGCAGGAATAAAATCAACCAAACTTATGGGTAAAATAAAAGCTATAAAAAGTAGAGAAATAAGCCACCATTTTTTTGCAAAGTAGCGAAAACCATCTCCTAAAACCCGACCAAAATCAGGTAGAGAATTCATTGTACTAGTCGATTTTTTTGATTGTGTAGTTGATACCATACTGCATTTTAGGTAAAGGATGTTTTTATACTTTTGCATTTAATATAAAGATATGGGCTTTTAGTATCTAATTCTAAAAAAAAGGTTTATAAAAGAAAAGAAGTTGCTCATAATTATGACTGCATCAGCAAAAAAAAAGGAAGCCAAACAAACATGCGAAACCATGTTAAAATTGTACACCGATAGTACACATATTATTTTTACTCCTCGTTGTAATTTCGCAATCAAAATTGCTCTTCTTATTGCTAAAAAACTAAAAAGAGAACACGCACTTATCCAAGAAGAAGGTGGGTGGATGACATATGAAAAATACAGTAAACAAGCTAATTTAGAACCTATTCGTTTAACTACTATTGATGGGATTATTAATGAAAAAGAACTTGCTTATTTTGCTCAAGACAGTGTTTTACTTATTAATTCTCTTGCAGCATATTGTGCCAGTCACGATATGGATTCTATTTCTACAGAATGTATTGTTAATGACATTTTACTCATTAATGATGTTTCAGGAAGTATAGGAAGCCAAGAATGCAAACAAGGCGATATGATTGTTGGAAGTTTTGGTAAAGCAAAGCCAGTACCTTTAGGTAAAGGTGGCTTTTTTGCAACAAATAATAGCGAATTTGCAAAACTATTTATTAAGTGCGCAAAAGAAGAAGATAAAGACTTTCAAGAAGAAGAACTAGATTTTGTCACCTTACAAAAACATTTAGAAAAACTTCCTCAAAGAATAAAATTTTTACAACAACGTTGCGAGGGTATTAAAAAAGATCTTAAAGATTTAGATATTGTTCATGAAAAAAAACAAGGACTTAACACCATTATTCGTTTTTCAAATGATGATGAAAAACAAAGAATTATTAATTATTGCAAACATAACAATTTAGAATATACTGTTTGTCCTCGAGAAATTCGTATTTTAAAAGAGGCTATAAGCATCGAAGTAAAACGCTTAGAAGAATAAAATTTTTCAAAAAAACAACATAAAAATTTAAATACGAGTTCATTTTTTATAGTCATATGAGAATTACAAGAATAACTATTGTTAAAGACGCAGCCAAACCCCAACATAATATTAATAGCTTATTATTAACATTTGGCGAAACATTAGGCTTATTTAGTTCTCGTGATAAAGATAAAAGTTGTTATCGTATTCTTATTATTCTTATTAAGGCACTAAAACTTAAAGAAGAATTAACCAGTGATGAAATTGCCGCTCAAAGCGATTTAAGTCGAGGAACAGTTATTTATCATCTTAATAGACTCATGGATGCAGGAATAGTTACTAGTTATCGATCAACATATCGTATAGGCGCAAGTGATTTAGAAGAACTAGTAGATATGATGCGAAAAGGAGTTTTGCGCATGATGGATGATTTAGAGCAAACAGCTAAAAAAATAGATATTGCTTTAGGCATTAAAAAATAATTCTCCCAATAAAACAATAACTAAAGATAATAGATACTTTTTTAAAGAACTCAAGGCTCACTTAAAAAAGCTGCAAAAAACTCCTAAAGAGTATTCTTGCGCACGTGGCCAAGTGGTAAGGCATTCGGTTGCAGCCCGAAGATCCCCAGTTCAAATCTGGGCGTGCGCTCTCTTTTCTAAAATCAAAATCACAACCAAAAAGATTTAAAAGAAAAGCCCCCTCTTAACAACAGGTGTTTTAGCTATGACATTACAACTATATAATTCATTAACAAATAAAGTCGAACCATTTAAAACAGTCCAAAAAGGAATTGTAAGAATGTATAATTGTGGTCCAACAGTGTATAGTTATGCACATATTGGTAATTATCGTTCATTTGTGGTTGCTGATTTACTTAGACGGTTATTTACACATCAAGGATACCAAGTAAAACAAGTTATGAATATTACTGATGTAGGCCATCTCACAGATGATAGTGATGATGGTGAAGATAAACTTGAATCTGCAGCTAAAAAAGAAAAAAAGCATCCTTTAGAAATTGCCAAATATTATACCGAAGCCTTTTTAGACGATTGGAAAAAACTAAATTTAAAAGAACCTGAATTTCGGCCTAAAGCAACAGAAACTGTTAATGAAATGATTGCAATTATTCAAACACTTCTCGACAACGGGCACGCATACAAAGCAGGAAATAATATTTATTTTGATATAACTTCATTTCCAGAGTATGGAAACCTTTCAGGAAATAAACTTGAAAAACTTACTCAAAGCAGAGTAATTGGTGATGAAAATAAAAAACATCCTCATGATTTTGTTTTATGGTTTGGAGAGTCAAAATTCAAAAACCACATTCTTAAATGGGATTCTCCATGGGGAGAAGGGTACCCTGGTTGGCATATTGAATGTAGTGCAATGAGTGCACAACTTCTTAGCGAAGCGTTTGACAAAGAAGGCAAGTTTCATCCTGAAAAATTTGAAACTATTGACATTCATACAGGTGGAGAAGATAATAAATTTCCTCATCACGAGTGTGAAATTGCTCAAATAGAAGGTGCGACAAAGAAAAAGTTTGCAAATTATTGGCTTCACGTCAGACATTTATTTTCTGAAGGAGAAAAAATGAGTAAATCATTAGGTAATTTTTATTATGTGAAAGATTTAATTAAAGAAGGTTTTTCTCCTCGAGCCATCCATTATGTTTTGCTTTCAACACATTATAGATTACAACTTAATTTTACTAAAAAAGGATTACAAGCTTCTCAAAAAGCACTTGATAAAATCGACACCATGCTCAAACAACTTAATGCAATTCGTGAAGATAAAAAATACGATGAACAATTGGGAAAATATACGTCATCATTACTTTTAGGCGTTGAAAAAGAGCTTAACAATGATTTGAATGTAAGTGGCGCTTTTGGAGCTATTTTTGAAACAGTAAAAGAAATTAATAAAGCACTTAACGATAACCGTATTGGAAAACATCAAGCTCAAGAAATTATTGCAAAAATTTTTGCTCTTGATGATCTTTTTGGTTTGTTTCCAAAAACAATTTTAGAAAAAGAAGAACTTCCTCAAGAAATCCTCGGTTTTTTAGAAGAACGAAGAGAAGCAAGAGAGAATAAGAATTGGCAAAAAAGTGATGAACTTCGCGATAAAATAAACAAAGCAGGTTTTGTTGTAAAAGATACTTCTCAAGGCCAAGAATGTTTTAAAAAATAAGAACACATAACAACAACAATAATAATGTTTACTATGACTACAAGAGATACAACAAATACTCCACTTATTGACTTGTGTAAATATAATGATGAAACGTCAATGATTTCTCACGCGTTAAGCTTATCTCTTGTGACTAAAGAGCCGTTTTGTGCAGTTTTTATAAATGAGAATTCTTCAGGTTTGACTACATTTCAACAACAACTTATTTTATTTATTGCATCACTTTGTGATGCTAAAGTTTCAGGAGTTACAAAAGGTTCAAAAGAATTCTTTTTTATTCCTCAAAACTATTTTGAAAAGAAAAAAATAGATGCTAAAGAAGCTTTTTCACAACCCCAACACAGCACACAAATCATTAAATGTCTTCTTCCGCTTTTGCTCACGTCAGGTAAAAAAATAACCTGTCATTTGCATTCAAGCACATACAATAAAAATATGATGAGTTTACAAATGTTTAAAGAAACTATTCTTCGTTTTACAAACCCACTCATGGTAAAAAATTCTGTGCATGTCTTACAAGAAAGTATTTATCCTCAACAAAGCACATGTGAACTCACCATACAATCTAAGCACGATTTATTTCACGCACCACCACTTAAAATAAAAAAACAAGCTGAGCTTATTTCATTAAAATCAAATTGCTTGTTTGCTCAAGAATACACTCAAGAACATGAACGAGAACACATTAGAAAAACGATTTCTATTAGTATGCAACAAAAAAATATCCCTTTTGATTGTAATACTCGGACTCAAGAGTTAGAAAAGCCAACTTTTTGGATAAGTAATTATGCTTTGTTTGGAAACGAGGAAGGCTTTGATAATGATAATGCAGGAGTTATGTTTTTAGAAAAAGAATTTGAAATAAATCCTTATATAGATGAAGAAGTAATAAAATTTAATAAACTGTGTTCTGAAAAAATGAATACGCAAAAAATATCCTCTGACTTACTATCTTTTTTACTCCCCATTATTACGTGCATTGGTGGAGAGATTCCCAAAATAAGTAAAGAATGTAAAGAATATAAAACAATATCTTACATTGCTCAAAAAATTCTTGATGTAACTATTACTACAAAAGAGAATTCTTTTTTTTGCCAAGGATATACAAGTAAACATATACAAAACACTCAAAATGAAAATGTTATTGCTATTGACGAATTAGAATAATTCCTACATTAACAGTATAAAAAATAAAAAAAATCTATCCAATATAGCTTAAGTCAAAATGAGTAATTTTTTTAGCTTGCTTTTGTTTGGAAACAAATTTTTCAGGTTCATCTTGCAGACTAGTTTGTAACTGATTTAATTCTTTATCAAAAGAAGATTCATCAATCTGTAAAGAAAAATATGAATTAATAATGTGTAAAATTTTTTTTGCTTCACCAAAACCTATGTGTGTCGGGTGGTTACACGTTTCACCTAAAAGCGTCAATGAAGAAATATTATGTTTTTGTGAAAGACCTAATAATAAACCAGAAACTCCAACAATAGGACCTACTATACCAAAAGCGTTTGGTTGCACATCATATTGTATAAGTTCTTGCAACGCGTTTATATCATTACTTACGGCAAAGACGCGAGGATTTTTAGGAATTGAAGGTAAACCAATACCTCCTAAAGCAACACAGGATTTGCAACCATAATTTTTTATAAATTCTAAAATGGATTCAGTAAGTTCATAACTTGCTTTTTCATTTGTGGGTTGAGCATCACCTGCAACCAGTAATACATCTTTTTTTGCAATAGTGACATGGTATATTTCAATTAACGGTAACTGCACACCAGTAGGTGTTACAAAAACACTATTTGGTAAATAAGGGCTAGAAAATGTTGCTAATTTGGTCACGTCAAATTGATCTAAAATAAAATCAACCACTATTTTTCCAACATTACCAACACCAGGTAATCCTTCGATACAAATTGGGCGAGAGCAAGAAATTTTTTTGTGAGTAGTTATCGTCCAAGTCATAAAAAAGAAAATTGATTACACACTTAAAAACTTTATGATAAAAAAATACAAAAATTTTCGAGCGAAAAATAAGAATCATAAAAAAAAGAGATAACTTAGTAAAAAAAGATGACTTGATGAAAAAATAGAGTAGTAAAATAAAGAGAAAAAATTATTTATTTAACTTTTGTTCTTCTTTAGCAATTCTCCTATATTTTGCATATTTATCCTCAGGAGAATACTTTGGAGGCTTAGGAAACACTCGCATAGCACCACAAGAACAACCTTGGGAAAAACCATAAGAACCACATTTTTCACATTTTAACATTTCGTTTCCCATTTTTTAAACCATCCAGTTAACAATCACGTTCTTTTAAACGCTGTTGTCGTAAGAGAAGAGTTTTCTTGTTCTAAAATAGTTTGCATTTTAGAAATGATTTCTTCAGCCTCTTGGTAGTCCGGAGCAGTTATTTCGATTTTGAAACGACCAGCTCCCAAAAAAGTACATTTTAATTTTTCTGAATCAATCTGAGTTATTTTTTTCATTAAATTATTTACAACTTCAACACCATTTGATTCAAAACTTTGCACTATTAATTCTCCCTCTATAGAAACTGCTTTTGGTTTTATTCTATCTTTAATTATAGGAAGAAGTTTTTCAAAAATTTCTTTATCTAAACCTTTTGTTGTTAAATCAACACCATTTTCAACAACGTCTTCAAAAGCAAGGTAAATACTACTATACGAATCTGTTAAAGTATCATAGAATAATTGGTATACTTTTTCTAAAGAGCCACCATGTTGTTTTACATAAGATTTTACAATATTTTCTGCAATACCTTCTTGTTTTCGTTCTTCAACTTTTGCTCGGCGTTGGCTTTCATTAACTCGGCGAAGAGAAAGATCAATATGTCCTCGTTCTTTATTTATTCTAAGAACTTTACAAACTATAACTTTTCCTTCTTTTACGTAATCTCTAATGTTTCGAATTCGACCAGGACTTATTTCAGAAATGTGAATCATACCAGATTTTCTTACGTATTCATCCAAAGATGCAAAAACAGAATTATACTGAACGTTAGTAACTGTGCAAAATACGCACTCTCCTTCTTGGGGATACCCTTTTTGTTTATGCATCATTTTTGTAATCCTCGTAAATGTAATAATGAAAGGTAGTTATCTACTTTCACAAAATATACTATAAAAATAAAAATGTTAAAAAATAAAAACAAACATGTTTGTTTGCAATAAATGAAATTTTAAATGTAATTATTCTAAAATTTCAAGAACTTTTGCTTTAAGTCGTGTTTTTCCACCAGTAGGCTCTGCTAGAATTTTTTCACAAACTAAGCATTTGACAAATGTTGCGCTTTTTCCAAAAACAATTTGTTCATTTTTGCATTTGGGGCAACGAATTTTAACAAATTTGGAGTTAGATTTTTGTTTCATATTTTCACTTAATATATTATTTCTACGATATGAGACCATCAAGCTACTCACCGAAGGGTTCAGCACACTCAACGCGAAAATTCTTATGCGCGAGATATCGTTAGATAGGAGAAGAAAAAAGACGACATTTATAAATATATGGTTAAATAGGCTTTGTTTAAGAGATGTGAAAAAACATACTACAACTAAGACACCAATTCCAAAACTAGCCACATTCATATTGACGTAGTGCTACAAAACGACTACGGTCACAAAAATGTCCTTATAGCACACTACAAAAAAAAGTCTTATTAACAAAAAGTCGCATAAAGAGATTTTAAAAAGCGACAAAACAATAAAGATTGAGTAATAAGAGATATTTTTCGATAAAAACACCAAACAATTTAAAAAGCAATATTCTTTCTAAAAATACATAACTACTAGTGTGATGTGTAATGGGCCTATTTGATAATGTACTCGAAGCGAATCAATCCTTGTTTAAAGATGAAGCAGCTCTTGATTATGAATTTCTTCCAAAATTAATTCCATATAGGGAATCTGAACAACAATATTTAGCAAGATGTATTAAACCTTTATTTCACAATAGATCTGGACGAAATGTTTTAGTTTATGGAGCGCCAGGTATTGGTAAGACTGCAGCAATAAGACATGTTTTGCGAGATTTAGAAGATGAAACTGATGACGTGTACATCGTCTATTGTAATTGTTGGAAACAAAATACGACCTACAAAGTGTTAGTAGAAGTATGTGAACAGTTAGGATATCGGTTTACACAAAACAAAAAAACAACAGAACTTTTGAGTGTAGCACGCGAACTCATAAACAAAAAATCTGCAGTACTCGTTTTTGACGAGATTGATAAAGCAGAAGATTTTGATTTTTTATACAGCTTAATTGAAGAGATATATAGAAAAACCATACTTCTTATTACCAATTACAAATCTTGGCTTTATGAATTAGACGAACGTATTCGTAGCCGTCTTCTTGCAGAACTTGTAGAATTTAAGCCATATAATCAAAAAGAATGTTTAGGTATTTTACAAGAGCGCATAAAGTATGCTCTTATCCCTACTGCAATTACTACAAAAACATTAGATATTATTGCTACAAAAACATATCAATTAAAAGATATTCGTAGTGGATTATTTTTACTTAAAGAATCAGCTCTTTTGGCTGAAGAAGAATCAAGTAAAGTAATTTCTGCAGATATTGTATCTAAAGCAATTGCAAAGCTTGACGAATTTAGCAGTAAACGAACTGAAGAATTAGATGAAGAATCACGTTTTGTTCATAATATTATTTCTCAACATAACGGTAAAAAAATTGGTGATTTGTTCAAAGCGTATCAACACGCAGGAGGAAACGCCTCATATAAGACGTTTCAACGACGAATTAACAAACTAGAAGAAGGCAATTTTATTAAATTAACTAAACAAACTGGTGCTGGTGGCAATACCACTATTGTTGAAAAAAAGTTAACTGATTTCTAAGACAACCAAACCTATAACGCCTATGTTTGCAGCCGTTAAAGTAATAACTATAAAAGTGTTTAAAAAAATAAACTTCTAAAAAAAGATTAATAAAGAACTAGGAAAATAAAAGCAAATAAAGATTTATAATCCTTCCAACATGCTAGTAATACTCCATAATTGTTGGCGAGTATATTGATCAATATTACAATCAGTTGAAAGATCATCAAGGTCAGATAATAATTTATTTACTTTCAAAGAAAAATCTTCTTTTGCAGAAGAACTTATTTCTTTTTTTATCTCAACGCATTTAGATTTTACTGCTCGAGGAATGTTTGAATCATCAGCCATTTCATCTAAATATTCTATCAATTCATCTACTGCTTCACTCATTTTTCGTACCTTCTAAAAAGAATTATTTTTGTTGCTTATCAAGTTCTTCTAAAACTACTTCTTGTAATTTTTTTACTTGATCTCGTAAATTTTGCTCTTGTTGTTCAAAAATTTTTTTTCTTTTTTGGGTGAATGATTTTTTTTCTTTAAGAGATTTTTGTAAATCTGAAGAAGATTTTTTTATCATCACAGTGCCAATAATTTCATAAGCATCTTCTGATGTTTGTAACGCGTCCAATGCAGAATCAATTTCAATTTCTTGATGTTGAAGTTGTTGCAAAGAAGAATGTAGAGAAGAAAGTTGTTGTTCTGCAAATTGTAATTCTTGAAGTTTTTTGTTATCCATACTAATCACCACATAAAGTAATATTATTTATTTTGAGATACTATTTTACTTGTTTTTTCAAAAACACTTAATGTTTTTGTTATAGATGATACCATTGCACGAAGAGCAACGCAATCATCCGCAGATACATTAAAAACGAGTTCAAATTTTTTATTTTTGTCTTGTTGTAATGTATATTTTGCTCGATTATTTGATAAAGCCTTATCTTCTGTTTGAAACAGTTTTGTTACTAGAGCACAAGAATGCTCGCAATCGCAACATACTCGAAGTTCACAACTAGAATTCATCTTGCTTTAATAGTTGTTTCTCGTTTACGAGCTTTAAAAATAACTTTTGAACCACAGTAAGGGCAACGAACTTTTTTTCGAATATAGCTTTCATCAATAAGTTTATTACAAGAAAAGCACTTATACTCTGCTTGAGGATGTTCATATGTTTTTTCTGGCTCGGATTGATCGTCTTCTTTGATTGATTTAACGTCAGCAATCTGTGCACCTTCAGAAACATCTTCATCTAAAGCTAACGGATCTTTTTTTTGCTCAGAAAATTCTTGATTTTGTTCAAATTCTTCTTCAACCATTTTTTTCCCACAATATTTTTTACTCACTTGAGCCCAATTAAAACAAAAAAATAAACAATAACTTATAATTCAGTTGTTTTAGTTTGGATTTTTTGCACTTTGGAAACTGTATATGCTTTTCCTGCGAATTTGTGACCGCATTTTTTACATTGCCAAATACCCATGCTTGTTCTTTTCACACTTTCTCGTGAACAAGAAGGACATACGTATGCCTTTTTTTGAAGTGCTTCTACAGCGCCAAATTTAGATTTAACTGTTTTACCATAACGACTTCCAAATCGTTTAGTTGAACTTGATGATGAAACCATTTTTTCCTCGTAATTATTTTTTATGAATGCAAATGGGGTTGCCCAGACATCCGCAGTGACGCGCACCACAAAAAATGATACTCGACAACTATTCGAACTGGGGTCCTATGGTCCCAAACCATAGATGATAGACCAAGCTACACCACAACCCCTTGTTGTGCGATGCGAAGAAATAACAACCGCTTTATAAATCTTCCCGTCTTAAAAAACTCCTAAAAAACCTCTTAAACCAAGAATTTTGCAGAGAAGAGGTGCTTTTAGCACATATAGATATATCCATCAAAAAAACAAATAATAAAACAAATACAAATATATTTTTTAATTCAAAAAGGATTTTTAGCAAATATATAGGAACATATGTAGTTAGCAATCCTAATTGGCAATATAAGTACCCATTTTTTTCTTAAACGACTCAATAAGTTTTACTTGCGAAGGATCTTCACGATATCGTAAACCTAAATAATAAGCTGTTAAATCGCCTATAATAAAACCTGAAAAAAGTTTTGTTAAAAATGAAGGACCGCTAAGTTTAATTTCGGTTGTTGCTCCGTTAGCTTTTTGAGTGAGTTCTTTACATTGAGTCATTCGTTTTTTTATTCTTCGATGATCAGAATCCATAATAAAACAAAGAACGTGATATTTTTCTTGAGAGTGTGTATACGCCAATAATTCATTATGATTAATTTCACTATATGCACCTGCAAAAGCGTGAATTTTTGCATTTTCATTAAGTTGTGTTTTACAACGGTATGCTAAAGGGAAATACCTTTGAGACGCGTACACTAAAGGTATTTTTCCTTCTAACTTTGCACTCATAGAAATAGCGATTTTTTTAAAATCAGGTTTTACCAAATCATTTGTCAATCTATCTATTGCGTGTCGTTGTGAAGGTATGATATCTAAACGTTCTAAAATTTTTATAAGAGGAAAAAGAAGATAAGAAAGTGCTGCTGTTCGAGGTTCAAAACCTTTAGGTACAGGAAGATGTGCTAGTCGACTAAGAGTGCTTGTTTCTTTTAATTTTCCACCAGAACTAAGCGAAACAGTGTTTTTAGTAATTCTCATTGCTTTTCGATATGCACTTAAAGTTTCTTCAGTGTTACCAGAATAAGAAATGGCAAACACTAATGACTGTGCAGTCATATGAGCAGGAATAGAATAATCACGTACAACGTGAACAGGCAATTTACAACCAATTTCATCAAGCCAAATACGAAGAACATCACCACTTATCGCACTTCCACCCATTCCTAAAATAAATATCTGATCAACAGATTCTTTGATTCTTGGAACGCCAATTGTTTCTCCTAATGCGTATGCTTCTTTAATATCGGCCGTGAGTGTTGCGTAATGCTCAAGTAAATGAGCACTGTCTAATTGAAATAGTTCTTGAGGAAAATGTTCTAAACCCATAAATAACCACCAAATCATGTAAACGCGCTAAAGTTTATAAACATACCGACAAAAACATTCTTTATGAGCAAAATATATATTGAAACCAAAGGTTGTATGCATAATCGTTCCAACAGTGAAGCGATGTGCGCCCTACTTGAAAAAGCAGGCCATGAAGTGTTTGGTATTTCAAAAAAATTATCTGGTGAATCATTTTTAGCTCAAGCAGATAGCATCATTTTTAACACATGTACTGTAAAAAATCCTACTGAAGACGCGTTTTTTTCTCGATTAGCACAGATTAAAACAACATATCCTAAAAAAACCTGTATAGTTACAGGATGTATTCCTCAAGCAAGTCCTGATGATAAACGTTTAGAATCGGCTGCTTGTTTAGGTATTGATCAACAATACAACATTGCTTCTTTTTTTCAGGATATAAAAGTAAATCAGCTTAAACATGATATGAAAAGAGATTCCACTTATAACAGACCGTGCAAACTTACTCAACAAACAAATTCTTGCATATATATTCTTCCCATTCTTAATGGCTGTTTAGGTAATTGCACATATTGTAAAACAAAGCATGCGCGTGGACAGCTTAAAAGCAGGCCCATAAAAGATATTCTTTTAGAAGTACAAAACGCTTTATGTCAAAATAAGTCAGAGATTTGGTTAGTAAGTGAAGATAATGGAGCATGGGGAAAAGATAACAATCAAAATCAAAAAAGAACATCTTCTGCATCAATAGCCGCCCCATTAATAGTTCCGTCAACAGTTTCTACACCAACATTTCCTGCATTGTTAGAAGCAATAGCTACGCTTTGTAAAGAAGACCAAAAAAAGAAAAAGAAAAAAGAACCTTGTATGATACGTATAGGTATGTGTAACCCTCAATATGTTAAAGAATTTATCAACGAATTTATTAGATTGTTTAAAAAATATGATTGTTTTTTTCAATTTCTTCATATCCCTTTACAATCAGGAAGCAATGAAGTTCTTAAAACGATGAATAGAAAATATAGTGTTGAAGATTTTTTTTATTGTTGTGAGATGTTACGAAACGAATTTCCTTCGTTTTCTATTTCAACAGATATTATTTGTGGATTTCCAACAGAGCAGTTAGCTGATTGGCAAAAGACGATGGAAGCTGTAAAAAAAACAAAATGTAATACAATAAATATTTCTAAATTTTATCCTCGACGAAAAACTCCGGCAAGCACATTATCACTTCTTAAAACAGATATTGTAAAATCTCGTAGTCGCGAACTTACAACATGGTTTGATAAACAAAATTACAACAAAGACTATGAAAATAAATGTGTAAAAGCAGTCATTAGTGAAATTAAAGAATGTAAAAAAAGTTATTTGCAAAACACAAGCATTCAAAAAAGTAAAAAAAATAGCAAACATAAAAACAAGTATGAAGAGAAAAAATCATTTCAAGCAATTGCTAGAACTTCTAATTATCGACAAGTTATTGTTTTGTTAAACGATGATAAGCAGGTACAATGTGGGTCGTGGATATGGTGTAAAGTCTTAAAAACAACTCGCGATGATTTACGGGCTCAACTAATATGTGATGTACAAGAATAAGAATTTATTTAGCATAAGAATTATTTATTTACAGCAGTGTTTTCTAAAGAAGATTTTTCTTGGACCAATAAGGAATTAGGCACATAAACATAATCACCAGAAAGAGTTTTTACAGTAACTTGAGTTGTACCGACTTTTACAACCTCGCCTTTGACTCCTTTAATAGAAATATGTTCTCCTAGAGAAACTAATTGTTTTTTTTGTATTTTGTTAAGTGCTAAAAAATTAGGAATGCTTTCTTTTAACCACACTAATAAGGTAAACGCGATTAAACTAAGAAATGCAATAATTATAACAGTAACTAAGGTGTTTGTTATACCTATTTGATTAAGTGCGAGCACTAAAAAAATTATGTACACAGAATAACTCGTTATTAAACCAGCCATTTTTTGAACAGAAAAAGATATACCTTTTTTTTTGATTAATTTATCAATTTCAAAAGATGCAAAGAAACGTTCTACGAAACGTCCAGCAATTCTTCCAACAATAAGACCTATAAAAAAAATAAATATTGCTAATACTATAGTATGTAAAAGAGGATTTGATTCTACAAAAGCCACAGGAGTTGGAATTGTTGTATTTGCCATTTTTTACCGTGCACATATAATGATTATAAACTAATCCATATTAGCTTCTTTATTCTTTAAGCAAGGTTTATTTTTTAAAACTTGCGCAATATAGTCTTTTTTATAGGAAAAACCGTTTCGTTTTGCAATTTTAAAAAGTGCTTGATCTGTTCGCGCGCCATATTGTGCGGCTCGTTTTTTTCGAAATGAAAATTCTTTTGGCAAACCAATTTTTACTGCAGCTTCTCGCAAAATCATTTTCATTCCTTTATCTGTAATTTTATAAGAGTCAGGAATTGACATCGCCAAGGTTACTACTTCTTCATCTAAAAAAGGAACTATAAAAGAAACATTATATGCTTTTTCAATGGCTTTATCGCGAAGCAAGTCTCGAGTAAACATAAAATCAAGTCCTCGCCAACATTCATCGTGTTTATTAGAAGCTTCTTTGTGTCTTTGATATCCTGCAAATAATTCTTCACTTCCTAAACCGCTAAAAAATTGAGTAGAGCAAGGATGCGTTTTTTGTAATGCAGTTATGCCTGCAATTTCTACACTACCCACACCCACATTTACTGCGTTTGCTAAGTCATCGCCCATGCAATAAATAGTGTCAACGAGTAAAGATTCAACTTCGTTAAAATTATAAAGTTGTTCTTGCCAGTCAAAAGCTAAATGTTTTGCAATTTCTCTAGAAGATTCTATGTCTTCAGGAACTCGTTGATTAATATCATAAAAACCAACTGTTATTGCTTTAAAGGGTATAGCATTTTTTTGTAAGACAAAGGCAATAAGAGTTGAATCAACACCACCTGAAAATAAAACAGCCAAATCTCCTTTTTTTTGGGCTTGTTTTGCAAGGCGCACTATTGTTTCTTCTATTTTGTTTGCTAAAGCATCAATTAAATCTTTTTTGGAAGCAGAAGAGATAAAGTTATTTTTTTTAAGATGAGCTATGCGTGCAGTCCACTCTTTTTGAGAATGTAATTTTATCATGATAAAGGAAGTTATAAAGAAGTATATAAGAATTACTTATAGAAAAAACGTAAAAAAATAAACAAATAAACAAGTTAGTTATTTTCATATACTTTAGTTCCAGGTTCAATAGGTATTTTTGGAAGCTGTAACTGACCATTTTTATCTGTAAATCCTATAACTGCACAATGTGCGATATTGTTAGGATTTCCCTTTTGCACTCGAGTAATCTTGCAACGTATTTGTTTGTAGAATTCGTGAAAAACAAAAACTATTTTACCTTCTACCACATCTTGAGCAGTATAAAAAGTAAATGATTTGGGCGTTATTTTCCCAAAAACTTCTCCTAATGAATTTCCTTGCGTCATGTTAAAAGAAGAGAAGTAGGAGTTTAAAAAGATTATGAGAAAGAGTATAAAAAGTGGTAAAAAATAAAGAAAAATAAATAATTATTTCTTTAGCCAAGAAAATGTTCGTCGTTTTGAAGATTTTCCAAATCCGCATGCAGAACAAACTTTTTTCTTCACATGATATGTTCGTGATCCGCATCGTCGGCAAGGAATGTGTGTTTTTTTACCAGATCGTCGTCCGAATGCTGCTGTTCCTGTTCCCATTTTATTTACCTATTGTACACTGATGTTTGTGATGGTGTCTCCTCTAATAAAAACAGTTCCTAATTGTCTGTTCATTTTTTTATTAGAATCTACAACTTCTTGGGTTGTTTTTTCATCTACAACAGTAATTATTTTTTTGTTTTCTGGTTCGTATTCTTCTGCGTCTTCAAGTACTGTATTAATGTGAATATCAAAAGCGTGAAGTTTTCCGATATATCTCCACCCATTTTTCATATCTACAATTACTCGTTTTCCACGAGATCGATTCAATGCATCTAAAGGTCTTGATTGATTTTCCATATAATTTCACCACGTATAATAAAAAAATTCATAATACCCTTATAATAAAGAATAGTTATGAGTTTTGTAAGAACGAGGAGTTAGACTCCCTTTATAAATTTAGCTGTTACAATGCCTTGTTCAAAATACTGTACATCTGTGTACTGCGAGTTATTGTTATCGCCTTGGGACATATAAACATTATCTTTGAATCGATGAAATAAGTGCAAACTTGACAGTTCTTCTTATTCGCTTCAAAAAAATTGCAGGCATAACTGCATTACAAAAAAAAAAAAAAAAAAAAAAATTTTCAAAAGACAAAGAGCCCGTTACCAAAAGAAAAACACAAGAAAAAAAGAATACTAAGAATGCAATAAGCGTTTTGCAAGAACTAAATAATTTGCAGCCCAAATCATTCCTTCATCTGCACTATACCACCAACTTTTGTAAGGTTTTGCGTTTTGAGTAAAGACTTCAACAAGAGTGCCGTATTGCTCTATTATTTTTTTATATTGGAGTAAGTACTCTTTTGCGCGAGTTTTATCAACTCGGGACACAATATCAATAAAAGGCAAGCCACTCATGGGCCAAACAGCATTAGCTTCCCAGTTGGGAACAAAACATTCTGCAAAAATAGTTTTTCCTTTATAATCAGAAGATGCTACGTAGCGTATAGGAAAAGGTTTATCGAGTTTATAAAACTGCATTGTGCAAATAGCTGTTCGCAATTTATTTGTATCAGAACATACCCGTAACCAAAAAGGATAAATGTTAGCATCTGCAGTGATATGTGAAGGATTAGATGAACTTGATTGGTCATCTTTAAAATGAGTTCCTGTCCAGTAGGTTTGTTGGATAAGATCTGAATAATCAATGTCTATTAAAGGATTTTTTAAACCTAATTTGTTAGCAGCCCAAGAGACAACACCACACATCACAGCGTCATAACAAGAACTATCTCGTTTACTATGATCCCTCATTCCTTGAAGGTGTATATGGCGTTTAACTTCTCCAGTTACTGGATGTACAACTTGAGAAGCGAATATATTAACTTGTTCTTGTAAAAAGTGTTTAAATCGAGAAGTGAGTTGTGCATCATCAACAATTGCTACGCTACGAAGCATGTAAGCAACTGAATCTGGACTATAAACATTTGGAAATTGTATTGGTTTATTATTTGAAGAAATAAAGGAGGTTATAGCTGCAGCTCTACGATACTGAGTGAGTGCGTAACGAAGTGTTTTAATGACGCGATCGCGATATCCTAATTCTAATAAGGCGTCAACTACCATTGCAAAGTCTCGAGCGTAAAATACAGGATAATGACCTAGACTTGTTTTATAAAAAACGCCAGTCCATGTTTTTTTAAGTATTTGTTGGCAAATAAAAGTTGCATCATCTCCTAAACGAGTAAAGTTTTTCCCACGAACGCGACGATGTCGAGCAAGCATTCGTTTTCCTTGAATAAGATGATTTTGAGTATAAAGTGCCATAAGAGATAAAAAATCAATTGATTTTAAAAAACTATGGTAAAAAATCACATATATCAGAAAGTTTAATATTGTTTACAAGATCAAATATCTTTACACTATTTAGTATTGTAGACCATCAAATTTGGCGTATGTTTTCAACATCAAAAAAATCTCCTGATTGTCGACCTGTAACTTCTACAAAAGAATTTTCCCATAAAAAAAGTGGGTCGGTAAAATTTTCTATGTATAAAAATTTTTCACAAACGCGACTCACACTAAAAACTACGCCGTTTTGAGTAGACGTTGCTGTGTCCACGTGAGCAGAAAAGGTGACAAGCGAGTCTTGCTCTATAGGGTCTTGTGTTGTAAGTTGGGGTGACGCAAAGATCCACACCAATACTAAACCCGCAATACCTACAAGTCCCAAGGTCACCGCATAGCGCAAAAGTACTCGCTCGTCCATATAATACTATATGATGAGCCACTTAAAAGATTCTTGGGTTCCTTTTTCGCAAGCATTTCGAAATAGAAATATTTTTATACTCTAAATCAACACGTTTTATTACGTGATAACATGATGTTTTGTCCAGAATGCGGATCTTTACTTAAAACGAAAAAAGTCGACGAAAAAACACACCAAGTTTGTAGCTGCGGCTTTACTACAGAAGCTGAACACAAAAAAATTACAGAAAATGTTGACACAAACGATGATATTGCAATTATAGAAGATATTGATAATGTTAACCCTTTAGCTGATGCAACCTGCGAAAAATGTGGACATAACAAAGCATACTGGTGGTTACAACAAACCAGATCTGGTGATGAACCAGAAACAAAATTCTTTAAATGTGAAAAATGCAAACATACGTGGCGAGAATATGACTAAAAAATAGACTCAATCTCAGTCATAAAAATGTCGTTAAGAGTACAGCGTAGAAAAATATTCAAAATATTCTTTTAAACAAAACATAAAATTACATAAATTTGTAATAAAAAGTATTATATGAGTCTAAGCGAGTTTGCATTATATCTATGTAAAAACCTTCAGTTGCACATTCAACTGCAAAAAATAAAGAAGGGTTAATAAGAAATACATTATTAATTAAATCGTCCATGGAAGAAGGCAAAATTTTATTTTTTTCAACATCAATACAAAATTCGTTAAAAGTGGTGAATTGTAATCGTCGTTCTTCAATATCTAAAACAGTAGCAAGATTTTCATAATGATTTTTAATATCTTTTTTTATATTGGCATCAGCGCACACATAATCTACACGTTTAGCTTTAGCAAGAGTAATCATTATTTCTTTACTAATTGTTGGTTTATTAAGATATGAATCTTCTAAACGGCGAATTTGAGTGTCCAAATAAGATAAAGAAGTTTTTGTTAAGGAAGATAATTTTGTAGACATGATGTTAACAACTCAATAGATAAGAATATATAGTTTAATTTAAGGATTTTGATTTTTGGACATTGTTTAAAGTACTATAAATCTGTATACTGCGCGTTATTGTTATCGCCTTTGGACAAATAACGAGCGGGCGGTGAACAGATAAGCAAATAATCAGATTACTGTTTGTGTTGTAATTGGCAGTATACATAAAGACTCCTTTTTGAACAAGGCCTCTAAAAAGCCACATTTATAAATGATGACTGACTTCTGAGACATCACCATGACAGAAAAAAATATCAATTACGGTACTGGATCAGGCGTTGCTTTAACTAACGACACCGGTTCTACAAGTTTTCCTTGCCCAAAATGTGGCCAAGCAACTATTCAACGAACACGAAAAGAACGTGAAATCGCAGTCCCTTACAAATGCCCAAAATGTGGATTTGTTGGACCTAACTAGGTGAGAATATGTCAAATGCAATTATAACGTTTGAAATTATGCCTGAAGGCCCTGAAACTGATGTTGAAGCAGTAAAAGAACAAGCTATTGCTGTTGCACAAAAACATGGCGCTAAAGGTAATGTTGAAGCAAAAATAGAACCATTAGCTTTTGGACTTAAAAAAGTTATTATTATGGGCATGTACGAAGTTGCTGATGATAAAGATTTTGATGAAATCCCTAAAGATATGCAATCCATTAAAGGTGTTACAAACGCAAAAGTTCTTAACATGGATTTAGCTATGGGTTAAAAGCAAAAGAAAATATGGTATAAAAAAAGTAACTCAATTTAGTTTTATTTTGTTTTTATAAATTCTTTTTCTTCTCATCAATTGCTTTATTTAATGCCGTGATAAGAGAAAGTATTTCTTTTCTTGAAGAAAGAGATAATTTTTTTTCAAAAAAAAGTGATTCTGTTGAAGATTCTACACTATGAAGTTGATTAGATAAATTTTCTAAAGCTTTATGACGCACTTCACGTTGAGATTGTACTTGTTGGTGTTTTTTTTGTTGGGCTTGATGAGCTAAACTTTCTTCAAAACGTTGTTTGTAAGCAACTACGTGTGTTTGTAAAGTGCTGAGTTGATCGCGAAGTTCATCTTTAGATGCTTGCTCTACTTGTAATGCCGATTTTAATTCGTGAATTTTTTGATCCGCAGTTTTTTTTTGACGTAATCGTTGTATTCTTCTTTTATTTTTTAAAGTCATTGAAGAAGGAACTTGTTGAGATACTTTTTTTTTAGAAGACGTGCTATGCACAGGTTTTTTTAGAGAAGAGGACGCGGTCGTAAAACTATGATTAAAGGATTCATTTTGCGCAAGCGTCAATAAAAATTGTTGTTGTAAAAAAGGAATCATTTTTTGAAAAGACCAAAACCTTTTTTCTTCTCATGTTGAGGAGGTGGTGGTGGAGGTATTGATTGCGCAGGGCCTTCATTTTGTTGAGGCATAGACTCAGGAGCCCCAAAAAATTGTTGATTGGCAGCAGTGTTTTGTGAAGACTGCATTTGATTTTGATTCATCGCAGGATTAAATTGAGGGTTTGTTTGCGAAGAAGGTGTCGAGATTGGTTGTTCAAAACCAGACATATCTTGAAGCGGTTGGTTTTGATTAATGCCAGGATTTGTTTGCGAAGAAGGATTCACAGGAGCTTGTTTGTTATCTTGATATGTTGTTTGATTCTGTAATGAAGCTTGTGTTTGTTCAAAGTCTCCTTGATCGTGGTTTTGATTCTGATTTTGAGTTGAATTTTGTGAAGACTGTAGCATTTGAGCAATAGTTAAGATTCCTTCAGCAATTTTTTCATTTTGAGAAGAAATTTGTCTAATTTGTTCTTGCAAAGTTCCTCGTTGATAATCTGCAAGCATTTCTTCATTTGTTGCAGAAAACAATTTAGTAAGTTTAGTTATTGCGTGTGTGAGGTTTTCAACTGAACCCTGCAGATCGTGAGGTTCTGCTCGTCCCTTAAAAGGATTTTGTCTTAATCTAGTATTTTCTTCTCGAAGTTTTTCAAGCTCTTGATGAGGAAGTAATTCAAAATCAGTATCGTCTTGTTTCATGTGCTCGCCTCTTTTTATAGTACAAAATAAGGTAAAACAAACTCAAAATTACCTAAGGCGTAAAATCAAGTATAGTTTCACCAGTTATTTTACTATTCTTTAAAAAAATAAGATATATAAACATTATGTCTTCTCTGCAGAGTAACACTTAAACAATAAAATATTTAAACAGGGGAAAATTACAATGTTTTGTTAAAAAAAATACCTTTAAAAATAGAGATACTACTAACAATAAAACATCAACAACAAGGTAATAAAAAAACACAATAATAAAAAATATTAAAAATAAAAGAAGAAGAAAAGAAAAAGTATAAAATAATAATAAATATAACAGGTGAACTATGTCAAATAACTCTGAATCGCAACATCAACAAATTCTTGAACAAGGAACTAGTAGAAATCAAGGCCAAACAGCTCAACGAATGAATATTTTAGCAGCTAAACTTGTAGGTGAAACCGTTCGTACAACTCTTGGACCTCAAGGCATGGATAAAATGATTGTTGATGCCCTTGGAGAAGTTGTTATCACAAACGATGGAGCAACCATTCTTAAAGAAATGAACATAGAACACCCTACTGCCAAAATGGTTGTTGAAATCGCTAAAACGCAAGAAGAAGAAGTAGGAGATGGAACAACAACAGCAGTTGTACTTGCAGGAGAACTTATTAATCAAGCTGAACGTCTTTTAGAACAAAATGTTCATCCAACTTCTGTTATCAAAGGATTTCAAAAAGCAAGTGTTGAATCACAAAAAAAACTTCACGAAATTGCAAAAAAAATAACGACAAAAGACACAGCCATTCTAGAAAAACTTTCTATGACTGCAATGACAGGTAAAGTTGCCGAACAAGCAAAAGAACATCTTTCTAAAATCGTTGTTTGCGCAATAAAACAAGTCAGTAAAAATAACAAAGAAAATAAAAACATTTCTACTGAAACTATTAGCATTCAAAAAAAGATTGGAGCAAATGTTGATCAAAGCGAACTCATTTCAGGATTAGTATTAGATAAACAAAAAATCCATAACAACATGCCTTCACAAATTAAAGAAGCAAAGATTGCACTTATTGACTCTCCTTTAGAACTTCAACAAACAGACACTGATGCAAAAATAAGTATTACAGACCCTTCTAAACTTCAAGAATTTTTAGATATGGAAGAACGAATGCTCAAAAAACTTGTTGATAAGATAACCTCAACAGGTGCAAATGTTGTTTTTTGCCAAAAAGGAGTTGATGAAATTGTTCAATATTTACTCGCTCAAAAAGGAGTTTATGCTTGTCGTCGTGTAAAAAAAAGCGACATGGAAAAAATTGCGCAAGCAACAGGTGCAAATATTATCACAACCACAAATGATCTTTCTTCTCAAAAACTTGGAAAAGCAGGAAGTGTTATTCAAGAAAAAATTGGCGATGAATATATGACATTTATTCGTGATTGCACCAAATCTCAAACCGCAACAATTCTTGTTCGCGCTAATACAGAACACATTGCTGATGAAATAACAAGAGCAATTGAAGATAGTATTGGAAATGTTGCTTCAGCTATTCGCGCTCAAAAAATTGTTGGCGGAGCAGGCGCTACAGAAATAGAATTATCTTCACACATTCAAAAATATTCTCAAAAATTTTCAGGTAAAGAACAACTTGCAATTCAAGGTTTTGCAAAAGCAATGGAAGTTATTCCTCAAACTCTTGCTGAAAATGCAGGGCTTGATCCTATTGATTGCATTGCAGATTTAAAATCCCATCACGAAAAAAAAAGAGTATGGGCAGGACTTGACGTGTATACAGGAAAAATTTTTAACGCAGTTAAAGCAGGCGTTGTCGAACCGCTTCTTGTAAAAACTCAGGCAATTAGCAGTGCAAGCGATGTAGCAATTATGATTTTAAGAATTGACGATGTTATTATTGCCACGCCTCAAGCACCTACGCGTCAAAATCCTCAAGAGTCTTTAGATTATTAAGAATAAATAACTAATGACAATATGATCTTAGTTTTCGAAAAGTTTTTATAGCGCCTTTACAAAATACTAGTACAACGTAAGTTTATCACTCGTTGTAGTAAGAGGTGTGTAGATGCAAGATAATTCTTCAAAAATAGCAAACAAGACAAATGAAGTATTTTATTCTGATACTGCTAAGAATTCTTCTGAAGTATTTATACCTAAAAAGCGCATCAAAGAATTAAAAGATAAAGAACATCAAAAGTCTCAAGAACACATCGCTGAAAAAGATGCAGCAATTGATGCGTTCATTCCAGGTTTTGATTCTCAAACAAACAATCCTTATATGGCTAAAGATGTTTTTTTTCCAAAAGTTGATGAAGAACAAAACACACAAGATAAAAAAATCCCTCTATATATTAAACCTCTTCTTGAAGATATTTCTCAAACGTCAACAATGTGCATAAACGCGATAAAACAAGGAGCGATTCGTGATGCTCAACAACTGTATTCTATGCTTCGCGAACGTCTTATTGGTATTAGTGTTCATAGTAAAGATAAAGAACTTGTAAATGATCGTATGAAAAAATTATATTCTCAGATTAGACTTGCAAGTTTAGAATTTGAAGCTAAACAACTTCTCAATAAATAAAAGAAAAAGAAAATAATTAAGCAGGGCATAAATCTGAAAAATGGTCATTGCAAACAGCAGCATTAAAATAAGTAATATTTTGAGCATAGTCAGAATCACAATCACCATCAGATAATACATCTTCTATATAACAAACTTCAGGATTAACATTCATAAACATCCCTTGATACTCGGAGTTATATTCTATAGTGCCGTTGGGGAAAATGCAATAACCATCTAATTTAAAAATCATATTTTCAGAACTAGTTGTTGGGGAAATGATATAACCTCCTACGTCTTCAGGCAAAAATACAACATGCATTTTATCTTGATAAGAAACAACTAATTCCTTGGAATCTTTAAGTTCTATTTGATATTCTTTATCGCCTGTTTGAGCAAGCTCAAATGTTCGTTGATAATCTGCAAGCGTTGTTTGCGCAATTTCAATTTCTGTTTCTACAACGCGTGATGCTTGAGAGAGTAATTGTTTTTCTTGTGAAGAAAACACGTCAAGCATTTTTCCTTGAATAACAAAAAAAAATATAAAAAAAACTACTAACATAAAACCCAAGAGTATGACAAATTCCGTAGCGCTTTGTCCTTTAGTATTCACTTAACCACCATATCGTTTTTAATTTAAGAAAGGACTCTATAAATAATTTCTCCTTCACTTTGAGATTCAATACGTACTTTGGTATATCCTTTATTTATAGGAATAAAACAACCATTAGTACAATCATCTTGAGTACTATTAAGTAAGGCGTTATGGGTAAAAAATACTGCGTCTGAAGGATAGTCTGTTCCGTGGCGTATAACCATTTCTCCACCACCGCCTGAATGTTCATACACCATTACTGATTGCACAGAAGAAGGAAAATTTATTTCAATTGTTTGCCAAGAGTTTTCACCTACTGAATACATTAGTTCTCCAGTTCCTACTAAGTCATTTCCAATTTTATATATTTGAGAACTTACTATTGCTTTTTGAGAATTTTGAGAGTATTGAAAAAATATTATCGTTCCAGGAATAATTAAAAGTAATGCGAGCGCGACAACAAAAATATATTCTACAGATGATTGTCCTTTTTTTTGAGAGGATGATTTTTTAGTATGTCTAAATACGTTTATCGTTTTGACCACCTCGCATAGTTTACTTTTTTACCTAACTCTTCTTCAATTGCTAAAAGTCGATTATATTTTGCAACACGTTCACTTCGACAGGGAGCGCCAATTTTTATTTGCCCGCAATTAAGTCCTACTGCAAGGTCTGAAATAAAACTATCGCTTGTTTCTCCACTTCGATGTGAGACCATCACAGACCAATTTGCACAATGGGCCAGATGCGCACTGGTTAAGCTTTCAGAAATAGTTCCTATTTGATTAATTTTTAAAAGTAAGGAATTACATAATTTTTGATCAATAGCAAGTTGTACGCGGCTTGGTTGAGATACTGTTAAATCATCGCCTACAATTTGCAAGCGTGAAGAATTTTTTTGAGTAAATTGTTTCCAAGAAGAAAAATCATCTTGATCAAAAGGATCTTCAAGACTTATTAAAGGAAACTCTTGTTGTAATTTTTCATAATACTTTTGTAATTTTTGTGACGACCAACGAGCTTTCAAATAACTTGCCCGTCTAGGATACATAAAGGTATTTTCTTTAGTATAAAATTCGCTTGCCGCAGGGTCCATGGCAAAAGATAGTATGTC
Organism: Candidatus Woesearchaeota archaeon; assembly: GCA_046543005.1. Lineage (GTDB taxonomy): Archaea > Nanobdellota > Nanobdellia > Woesearchaeales > SKGA01 > SKGA01. The sequence goes on from JBKHAG010000008.1 coordinate 27,028, forward strand.
TTCATAACCTGCTTTTGCTACGGCTTTTGACAATAAACTAAGTGCTTGACGCGCGGATCGTAGGGGAGGAGCAAAACCTCCTTCATCCCCCACACTTGTTAAAAGACCACCATACTTTTTTTGTAACAATTTTTTCAATTCATGATATGTTTCGTCTACTGCTTGTACGCCATCACTAAACGAGCGAGCACCAATAGGTGCAATCATGAATTCTTGCATTTGTAAGGAATTATTTGCATGAACGCCACCATTAATAATATTTGCAAAAGGAACAGGTAAAGAGAGTTTTTTTTGTTTTCTTTTTTGTTGATACACATTTGCGATGTATTGATATAAAGGAATATTTTTTTTGTTTGCGTTGGCTCGTGCAAAAGCCATACTTGCACTTAAAATAGCGTTTGCACCTAAACGAGATTTATTAGGTGTGCCATCAAGCTCTATAAGAAACTGATCAAAAGAATGTTGAGTGGTAAAATTTGTTTGCAAAGTTTTTTTTGTTAATGATTCTTGCATTATTCTATTAACATTTCGAGTTGCTTTTCTTACGCCTTTTCCACGAAATGCTTTGGTATTATCGCGAAGTTCAAGTGCTTCGTGCAGACCTGTTGATGCTCCGCTTGGAACTTTTGCAACGCCTGCAACTTTTTGCTGTTGTAATTGCAATATAGTCTCTATTGTAGGATTTCCTCGAGAGTCAAGTATTTGTCTTGCGTGAATTTTTTTTATTCGTACCATTATATCGTTTGTAATTGTTGTTAATGTGATTGTTGTTAATTCTTTAGTATCAAAAATAATTCTTAAAAATTATTCTCGAATATTTCTTGTATATGCTCTTACCAAATATTGTTTTACCATTCGATGTGTATTAAAATAACTTGCATTTATTGCAATTGTTGAACGCATGAGTTGCGCGTAAGCTTGAGGGTTTGTATAAAATAATGGAAGGATTTTTTTTTCTAAAGTTTGACAAATGTGTTCAAAATCTTGAGCGTTAATTTCATCTTGGTTTTTTGAAATAACTGTTTGTTTGCCTATAGACCAACCGGTTTTTTCAAAAACATAACCTTCCACCCACCAACCATCTAAAATGCTTAAACTAGGAACGCCATTGTGTGCTGCTTTCATTCCACTTGTTCCTGAAGCTTCTAATCCTCTCATTGGTGTGTTAAGCCAAACATCTACTCCTGCAGTAAGTAATTGACCGGTAAAAATTGTATAATTGTCAATAAATACTAAACGAACTTGTGGTGCTAATAAATGAGCTGCTTCTTTTATGTGTTGAATTATTTTTTTTCCTTCATCATCATGAGGATGTGCTTTTCCTGCAAATACAAGTTGTATTTTTCCTACATTTTGACTTATTTCTCGTAATCGTTGTAAATTGGAAAGTAAGAGTAAGGCCCTTTTATAGCCTGTTGCTCGCCTTGCAAAACCCAAGGTGAATAGTTGTGCATCAAAGCCTGCATTATATCGAGAATTAATATAATCAATAAGTTCTTGTTTTGCTTTTTGATGGGCAATGAGAAGTTCGTCTTCAGGTATAGTTAAGGCTTTTCGCAATTCTAAAGGGTTTCTTCTCCATTCAGGAATGTAGGTATCAAAAATATGAGCGATATGTTTGTTGGTCCAGGTTTGTGAATGTACACCATTAGTTATAAAATCTATTGTATGATGAGGAAATAATTCTTGACTTACGAGTTGGTGTTGATGAGATACTGCATTACAATACGCGCTGTGATCTAAAGCTAGTTTTGTCATACTAAAAACATCTTGATTGTTATGTTGCGTTTTTGCTTTGTTGCGTAAACGTTCTTGACATTGAGGAAATAATTCTGAAATGAGCGATTGTGAAAACATGTCATGTCCTGAGGGAACTGGCGTGTGCGTGGTAAATGAACAAAGTTGTCTAATGAGTTGATCTCGTTTAGATTCTTCTATATGGCCAAGTTCTTTATCAAGTTCACAAACAATAAATGCCGCGTGGCCTTCATTCATATGATATTTTTTTGGAAAAAGATTAAGCTTTCTTAACAGACGTATACCTGCGAGTCCTAAAATGAGTTCTTGGGCTAGTCGATAACGCATATCTCCTCCGTAAAGGTGTTGCGTATATGACTTGGCATCATCATCATTTTCTTCAACATCAGTATCTAAAAAATAAATTGCGAGCTTATGACCTCCATCTCCTGTGAGGATGTATTTCCAAACAACTACCTTAACATCTCTGTTTGCTATGGAGACGGTAAAAGAAATATCTGTTTTTTCAAGCAAGTCTGAGGGGTTCCAAGAATAATCTTCTTCTTGTTGCCAGTTATGCTCGTCAAATTTTTGATAAAAATAACCTTTTTTACTAAGTAAGGTTATACCAACAACATCAATAGCAAGATCGGCAAAAGATTTAAGCGCGTCACCAGCCAAAACGCCTAAGCCGCCACTGTATGTTGGCAATTCATCTAAAAGACCTATTTCCATGCTAAAGTAAGCTATAAGACTTTCATTATCTGGAACGATAGGGGTTGTAGAATCCTCTTGTGAAGCTAACGCTTCATTCTCACCCTTTTGCATGACTGTATTTAAGAACTCGTTATTTATAAAACTACGCAAAACTAATTAAAAATGCCCCCACTCAAAGATACAACAAAAAGTTTAAAAAGTAAAGAATCAATAAGTGCTATACAGTTCCCAAAGGTGAAATAAAATGATAGAATTAGGTGGAAATATTACCCTTGTTGGTTTTAAAGAAATCGACTATGCAGAAATGATAGTTGTTAAAAAAATGGTTGGCAACTATGTTAGGAAATTCTCCGATAAAGCTCAAATTAATAATTTGACGCTGAGTATGAAAAAAATTCACCATACCGACGAAGATAGTTTTAAGTATGAATTAAAAGCTAATCTTGATTTAAATGGAACAATTATCAATTCAGATGTTGTTGATTATAACCTCTTTATTGGGATGGATTCGATTATGAAAAAACTTGAAACTCAAGTTATGAAATAAGAAGATTATTAATTTTATTTTTTTATTTTCATTTAACACTTTCTAAACGAACATTTTTACAGCGAGTAGTCACGTAGGGTTGAGTGATTAAAAAACGTAGCGCGTCAAATGCATTCGTAAATTTTCTTTGCACATCAACATACCAATACCCGTTTTTTTCATAAGCGGCAGAGTGTTTTTCTCTAAAGGCTTTGACTCCTTGTTTTGCGCTTATTGGAGGACCTTGGCGAGTATATGTTTTTTTAATATCTGCCTTTGGCAAAATAAAAAAAGCGTGAGCAGTTTCGTTTTCGTTTTTAAAAAAAAAGTCTTTTTTATGTATACTAAATCCCATGTCTTCAAGTTCTCGTTGACAAAATTCAATACATTTAAGGATTTTAGTTCCTGCGATATCTTTACTGGTTTGTAAAGGCGTAAAGTGAAGAAGTAAAGCGTATGTTGTGCTGCTAAGACTTTGTTGTAAGATAGTTTTAGAAAATTTAGGGATGACAAAAAAATCTTTTGATGGATGAGATATAAATTCTTTTGCTTGAGTAATAAATTTTGTAAAACACTTTTTTAAAAGAGCGGCTGCGGCGTTTCGTTTTGGATCGATAGGATCGATAAGAATTAAAGGTGATTGTAGTTTTGATGAAGAAAGATTTTGTAAACCTTGAGGATTATGATTTTCAATATCAATAAACAAAGGAGTTTTTTGCCAGTGTGAAGCTGCTGCTTCTAAGAGTTGCTCAAAACCCCCGTAATATAATACTAAAATATCAATGACGTGTCCTGAAAATCCATTTATATAACTTTCTGCACCATACACGCGCGCAGCTTTGCAAAATTGTTTTGCAAGACGAATATCATCATGTAATTGAAAAGGCGCTCTTTGCAAAAACCAAGATACGTGAAGAGGTGACATGTCAGTAATATTTTCTACGTCTTGAACTGATTGGATATATTTTACAGGAACAAATTCAAAACAAAACCCTTCATACGTCATTGTAAAATAATCTCGCGAACCGTGAACTCGTTGGACAGGAACGCCTATTGTTTTTCCCACGGATAAAATAAGAAATTCTAATGCTTCAGACATATTTTTTGAAGGTTTTTTAAAACGAACAAAAATATCTAAATCATAATCACCTTTTAAGAAAGTGTCTTTTGCTGTGCTTCCACCAGGAACTATTTCTATAGAAAAGTTTTTTCTGCTAGCTTCTTGTTTGAGTTGATCACAAATCAAGTCCCTTATTATTTGTAAGTGTTTTTTTTCTTGAGCAGTAGGACTAATAGCATCAATTATTGTTTTTTTAGGATAGCGATTTTCTAAAATAGCGACATCATTCATACAAGCCATAAAGTATTACTCGTATAAAAAACTATGTTAAAAATAAGGACTATAAAATCTAATTGAATAATCTTGAAATACTATTGGAATAGTATTGAAATAATTAAGTATTCACCTTCTCAAAATAATTTTTTTGTTTATTACAACATAGAATTAAAAAAAATAAAAAAAAGAAAATAAAAAAAAAAAAAAAAAAAAAACTTGCAGAGAAAGAAAATTTTATGTACTGGTTTTTACCAGTTAATCATTTTGTGAGCTTTTTTGTAGACTTGAAATGTTACGCCCATAAAGAATGCTGCGCTTTTGGCTGCTTTTTCTTTTATTTTTTTATTTGGACCTTTTGGTTCTTCAGAATCTTTTTTTGCTTTCTTTTTTTCAGGGTTAAACCCTGCAGTAAATAATTCTTGAAATCCTTTTCCCACAGAAGTGAATATATCAAAGTAACCTTCTTTTTTCTTTTTGTTATAGGCTTCTTGAAGTTTTTTCTCGTGAGCTTTTTGTTTTTTTTTTGCAGCCGCATCTTTTTCTAAAGCCTGTACATCTTCTGATTCTAAAAGATAATTTTCAAAGTCTTCACCGAGCGCGTCAAGGGCTCCTGCGACATTTCCATCAATTGTTTTTAACATATTAATGTCTTCTTGTTGACGCATTTTCTTGAATGCTTCAATATCTTTTTCATGCCAACCATATGAGCGAAGACTTACGTCTATTCGTCCTGTTTGTGCAACATTTTGTTGTTGATACTGAGGGTTGTAAGCCATTTTTGGAACAGTGGTGTAAGAACAGTTTACGATTACGCATTGATAGTGACCGTCTTTTTTTTTTAGGTCGTGAGGTTTTTTTACTAAGACTTCTATTTCTGCTCGCGTAGTATCAAATGCTGAAATAATTTCTGCACTATCGGTGAGTCGTTTGTTTTGTGTGAGTCGGCTTGCTGATCGAAGATAAGGTTTGAGCCAATCAATATAGAGTTTAATAACATTCCAGTGTTGTCGCATGTAGCGAAGTTGAAATTGTCGTTTTGCACGGAGTTCTTTTTCCGTTTTTTCTTTCCAATTAATATAAAGAAATAATTTTCTTTTGAGCACTGCTTTTACAGATTTATTAAATTCTGAAGCACTACCATTATCTACTTCATTATCTACATCTTTTGTGCTGTAGACGTGCGTCCCTAAAAATAAATCAGGTAGAACGGTAAATCCTAATCGTTGTGCAAGACCATAAACGGAGTCAGGGTTTTGTGTTCCTCCTTCTACTAAATTAATATAGGTGTGTTTGAGACTAATGTCTGCACTTTTATTTTTCTTCCAGTTATCATACATTTCGAGTCGTTCATCAATTACTCGTAACTCCCTTACGAGAGGAAATAATTGTTTTACGAGTTGACCGATTTGTACTAAGTATTGTGATGCTTTATCTTGTTGGATTGCGAGTCGTTGCGCGTTATTTCCAAAAAGAGCGCTACTTTCTGAAGCACTAAAGATATCATAAATTTTGTCTACTTTTGCAAACCCCATATCAAATTTAAGAAAGTGCAATAACCAATAATAAGATTCTTCTAAACTTGCTGTTTGATTTTCTACTGTAAAACGATACATTGTTGTAGGCTCAGGATAAACAGGTATATCAATATCGTCTGCGGTTTGATATTCTTCAACACCAGTACCCGGACCTAAACCTTCAAGATTTGTAAATTCTTGGCGTTCGAGTTCCCAGCCTAAACCTTCTCCAAAATGCTTAAGCATTTCTTCATTTGTAGAAAATTCTAAGACCATCACACATACACCTAATTCACACACTACGCACTAAAAGGAGAATTTCTTCTCACCTTACAAGCTTTGAGGATTAGTTTATTTATAAACTTTTGTTCCACACGCCACAATTTTAAAAAAAAGAAGGACGTGCATGTACAGAGTATAGCGCACCCATACATACTTTTGCAAAAGACAAAAGAAGAGGTATACGAGGAACCTTCATTTCATGTGGAAACACAAAAAATTAAAAAACAGCCAGTAGAAAGGCTCTACAGTGTGAATTGTAAAACCTTTTAGCAAAACAGTGCATACTATGAGCGCGTAAGACCCCTTTATTTCTACTGCAGTATACAAAAATCAACACTGAGATAGTAAAAAAAGAAAAAGAGATACTAAGATAAGAAATACACCAACGCAATAAATAAAAAAAGATAAAACGCACAATACAAGCACAGGCTCTGTCCCAGACGAAACTTAGTTGCACGCTACAAAGATGTATCATCAACGCCGTAGTGTATGAACTTCATTTGTAAGTTCGGCATTATTTCTTAATTTTAGCAAATCTTGCAAATCAGACTTACAAAGTCAAACTTTAAAGTAGTATGATTTATTGCGCCTTTTAGGACAAAACCCAAGCATATAAAAGCTTAAAAAACAACAACACCACGTAGAAAAAATGCACAAAAAACAAAAACGTAAACGAAGTTTAGAAGAACGACTCGCGACGTATTTTGTAGATAGTACTGCAATTCAACTTATTACCATTCCTGTAAAAACAGGTTTAGATATGATAATTGGATATCCCATACATACCTCAATTACTGAAAAAATATGGTCTATTGGAGGAACATATATGGTTGGAGGACCCATTTCATCACAAGCGCGAGATACAGGAACTAAAAAACTACACATGGATGAAAATACACCGGAATGGAAACGAATCGCGTATGATGCGGCACTTTTTGGAACGCTTCATGCAATACTTACGGTTGGTATGTATGGCGCAGCGAGTTTAAAAGAAAAAACAGGGTTTGATATAAACACAATTATGCAAACAGCAGGATTTCACTTTCTTACTTATATTCCTACAAGCGTGGGCATCAGTTATAGTATTGATTTTTTTAGGGCGGTAACAGGAATAGGCAATACACCTCGTTTTAATAAAATAAAAAAGTATTCAGCAAACAAAAAAAAAAGCATTAGGGTTTGGTGTTTTAGGAGGTCTATTAGGCGTTGCTGTAAGTACTTACGCGCTTTATCCTAAAAAAACAAAAACCCCTGCAGATAAAAAAGAACACTCAATAATTATAAAACCACAATTACCTGCCAATGAAATTAATTTAATAAAATCACATAAGGAGAATACTAAGACGATTCAGTGGTATAACGCGCAAAAAATGCTAAAAACGTATCAAGAAGAAAACGAGTAAAAATAAAAAAATAAAAAATTAAGTGTATTCTTATTTAGACTCAGAAGTTTTTTCTTCAGAAGCTGGTTTTGCAGCATCTTCTTTAGAGTCTTGTGCAGGTTCTTTAACTGGTTCAATAGGATCTTTTCCCCATTTTGAAACAATTGTATTAATTTGTGAAGTTTTATCATACACAGTATTTCCTGCAACTAATTTTCGAATTTTTGCGCCGTCTCGAGGAATAGATTTAATGCCAGTTCCACCAACTGCTAAAATTCGCTTTCGGTTCGGGCCATGAACGTCTCTACGCATAGGAACACCTGCAGCGTCAGAACCACCAGTAATAGTAAGTTCGTAACCAGCAAGTTCAACAGCGTCGCCTTTTACAACGTCACCAATTTTTTTGTTAAGAAAATGAAGAAATTGTTCTTGCGTTAATTCTTTGTTGTATGTTTTTTTGGATTTTGAATCCCCAATATTTAGTTTTACTTTCAAATCAGCCATTTTATTACCTTCCGAATATGCGTCGCCTTAGCAACATAAGTGCACATTCAGTTGTAAGTCAAACAAATCGCAACTTGTTTATAAATGTAGCGTAAAAAAACACAAATCATTGACCAGACCACCACTCACAGAACCCTAAAAACAAAGACAAACCACAGATTACAAAACCCCGCTCACTGCTCACCGCTCACAGACCACCACTCCCATCGATAACATTCTGGGTTTTGTAAACCGGGCTTGTCCCACATGGTGTAGATTAGTATACTGCGCGTTTTTGTTATCGCCTTT
>JBKHAG010000026.1:0-7850 GCA_046543005.1 Candidatus Woesearchaeota archaeon
TCTATTTATTATTTATAGCTCTGAACGTCCCCGGCGCCGCCCGTTTTATTATTTTTTGCAGTATTTTTTCTTGACGAGGATTTTTTAAATATTTAATTAAATTGGCTTTGTCTAAAAAGAAATAAAAAAGCATACTAAGGTCTTGATACGGTATTGAGTACAAGCAGATTTATGCATGCGCAATGCTATAAAACCGCTACTGTCGTGGATTGTCGCTTTAGTATGCAAAGAAAAAATAGCTTTTTGGACAAGGCCATTAAACCAACATATTTATAAATGGGTTGGCGTTTCTGCGACCTATACAACATCCCGAGTAAAACGCGTTGAAGGGATAAGAACAACTCATACAGGGTTTAGTATTATTTCTCAAACACTATATTTCTCGGACGTGACAGTTTTTAAGGTCATTACCTCTGATCTTCCGCGACAATTTAACTGACACGATAAAAATAAGGTATTATATTAAAATGGCAGAATTTAGACACATTGTACGGGTAGGAAACACCGACCTGAAAGGTGAAAAAGCACTGTATTTAGCATTGCAAAAAATTAAAGGCGTTGGTGAAAACTTCGCTCGATCAGTATGTACATTAGCAGCAATTGATTATATGAAAACTGCTGGTGATCTTACTGATAAAGAAGTTAAAGCACTAGAAAATGTTCTTGAAGATCCAAAAAAAGCAGGCATGCCTGAGTTTTATCTTAATAGAATAAAAGATTTTGAAACTGGCAAAGATAAACATTTACTTCTTGCAGATTTGGATTACGAAAAAGATCAAGATATTAAACGAATGAAAAAGATGAAATCTTACATTGGGTTACGACATCAATGGAGACTTCCAGTACGTGGACAACGAACAGGTTCTAATTTTCGTCCTAATAGGGGTCGAGGAACTGTTAAAAAGAAAAAAACCACAATTAGAAAATAGGTAGGTAAAAATGGGAGATCCAAAAAGAATTCGAAAAAAGTATGAAACTCCAAGCCATCCTTGGATTAAATCACGTATTGAAGAAGACTCGCGTATTCGAAAAACATATGTGACTGGTAACAAAAAAGAAATTTGGAGAATGGAGTCTGTTCTTAAAAATTTCAAAACGCAAGCAAAAAAGTTTATTGTTCTTGATACGCCACAGTCTAAAGTGGAAACACAACAATTATTCAAAAAAATCAAGGAGCTCGGACTATTACAAGATGTTTCTTTTGATAGCATTCTTGGTTTAACAATAGATAATATGATGGATCGACGTTTACAAACTATTGTATTCAAAAAAGGTCTTGCACGTTCTATGAAACAAGCTCGACAATTTATTGTTCATGAACATATCGTTATTAATGGTGCTGTTATAACTTCTCCAAATTATTTGGTGCGAGTTAAAGAAGAATCCTCTATTGGTTTTTCAACCTCTTCGCCAATGTTTAGTGAACAGCATCCTGAACGAGCTTCTCAAGCATCCGAAGAAGAATCAACAGATGATGCAACTAAAGCAAAATCTTCTGCTAAAGAAAAAGTTGATGCAAAAAAAGAAAAAAAAGAAGCTGCAAAAAAAGAAGAGAATGTAGATTCTAAAAAAGCAAGTCCTGAAACGACAAAAAAGGTAGATTCTAAAAAATCAGAAGCTACGGATTCTAAAATTGATTCAAAAGAATCTTCTAAAGAATCTTCAAAAGAGAAATCTGCTGATAAAAAAGATGCTCAAGATTCTTCTAAAAAAGAATCATCTAAAACATCTGAAGATGTGGAGGCAGCACAATGAAACAAGATACAAATCTAAGATGGGCTGTTGCAAATATTTTTGCATCATACAACAATACTATAATTCATATAACTGATATTACAGGTACAGAAACTCTTGCTTTAGCAAGCGGCGGACAAGTTGTAAAAAGTCACCGGTTAGAATCAAGTCCTACAGCCGCTATGACTGCAGCTAAAAAAGCAGCAGAAATTGCAAAAGAAAAAGGAATAACTGGATTACATATCAAAGTTCGAGCTCCAGGAGGTCACAATGGACCAATGAATCCTGGACCTGGAAGTCAAGCGGCAGTTCGAGCGTTATCTCGTATGGGACTACGTATTGGTTTTATTGAAGACGTTACTCCAATTCCTCACGGTGGTTGTCGAAAGAAAGGCGGGAAACGAGGACGGCGAGTATAAATGGTGAGCAAAATGAATTGTGTACAAAAAGAACAATCTGAAAACAAAGTTGTATTTGAAGTTAATGGAATTACTTCAGTTTATGCAAACACGCTTCGGCGACTCATGCTTGGAGAAATCCCGACACTTGCAATTGAAGATGTGTCTTTTAAACAAAATGACTCTGTTCTTTATGACGAGATTATTGCTCACAGACTCGGTTTAGTAGTTTTCAAAACAGATCTTGATTCTTACAATATGATGAGCACTTGCCCTTGTAAAGGAGCAGGTTGTCCTCAATGTCAAGTTGAAATGTCTTTATCTGTAAAAGGTCCAAAAACAGTGTATGCAAAGGACTTGGTTTGTAAAGATCCAAGTGTAGTTCCTGCACAACCCAATACTATTATTGTTAAACTTGCAGAAAATCAAGTACTTGATATTTTTGCAACTGCACAATTAGGGCTTGGTAAAGAACATGCTAAATGGAGTCCTGGACTTGTTTGGTATTATAATAAACCTCGAATTAAAGTTAATAATAAAAGCAAAGATTTAGCGGATTGTAAAGATAAATATCCTCCTCAAATTTTTAATGATAAAGGAGAAATTGATACAAAAAAAATTAACACGCCTTCACTTATTGATGCTTGCATTGATGTAAGTGATGCAGTGCATGTAGAATTTGAACCCGACACCTTTGTGTTCACAATAGAATCTTTTGGAGCATTACCTGCTCAAGATATTATACGACGTGCAGTTAAAACATTTGATAAACAAATAGCTCACGTGGAATCTTTAGTAAAAGAACTTTAGAGGGATATGTAAAAAATAATTACTATTCATTGGCAAACGTGATATTGCGGGGGTGCCGGAGTCATTAAAAGAGAACTTCCAACACTTGTTCGCTTTTGATGCTGGAATGGTCAAACGGGCATGGTTGAGGGCCATGTGGTTTAGTACCTACGCGTGTTCAAACCACGTCCCCCGCACCACGTTGTTAACCTTTATTTATGGTATACAAAAATGAAACGAATCAAAACTAATCAAACACAACAACTCATAGCTTCCCTAAAAACTTTAGCTATCAAAGAAGATAAAGCAATGTGGAAGCGAGTGGCAATTGAGTTAGAAAAATCAACTCGGAAGCGTCGAGAAGTTAATATCTATAAATTAGAATCTTACGCTAAAGATGGCGAAACCATCATTGTACCTGGAAAAATTTTAGGTAATGGCGCGCTTTCAAAAAAACTCATTGTTGCGGCACTAGCAATTTCAGCAAGTGCAGAAGACAAAATTCGCTCACAAAATGGCGAAGTGCTTTGTATTGAGGAGCTTATGAAGAAAAATCCTCAAGCAAAAAAAGTACGGATTATGGGGTAAATAAAGATGATAGTTATTAACGCTGAAAATTTAATCCTTGGTCGAATGGCTACTTTTGCAGCAAAACAAGCACTTTTAGGCCAAGAAGTGCGAATTATTAATGTTGAAAAAGCTGTTGTTTCTGGAGCTAAGAAAAAAACATTCGCAGATGCAAGACAAGATAGGGCTAGAGGAACTCCTGCAAAAGGTCCTTTTATTCCACGTCAAGCAGATAGATACGTTCGAAAAGTAATTCGAGGAATGCTTCCTTACAAACAACCAAAAGGTGCAGAAGCATTTAAACGAGTACTTTGTTACGCAGGAATTCCAGAAGAATTCAAAGAAGCAAAAACTGTAAATCTTGATTCTGCTAAAGTAGATAAACTCCCAACACTAAAATATGTCACTATACATGACATTTTATCTTTTGCGTAGGTGAATAAAATGACTAAAGTAATTTTAGCAACAGGAAAACGAAAATCCGCAATCGCACGAGCAACACTTAAAGACGGCTCAGGTACTGTATTGTTTAACAATATCTCTTTAGATTGTGTTCAACCAGAAATGGCTCGATTAAAACTTCAAGAACCATTGCTTTTATTAGGTAGTGAAGCTCAAAAATTTGATATTTCACTTACTGCAATTGGCGGTGGAATAATGGGTCAAGTTTCTGCAGCGCGACTAGCTCTTGCACGAGCACTTGTAGAAAAAAATGAAAAATTCAAAGAGATTTTTCTTGCTTATGACCGTCAACTTTTAGTTGCAGATGTTCGACGAAAAGAACAATCTAAACCTAATAGTCAAGGTAATGCGCGAGCAAAACGACAAAAATCTTACCGTTAGAGTAATTTTTGAGTGTTGTATATAAAATTCAACACAACAGAAATCGTATCGATGATTCGATTTTAATAAACGTTCGTGCCTTTTTAGGCACAGTTTATATTTTAATATGAGGCTAAAAAAATGATACCAAAAAAAATTCATCAATTTTTGAGTTTTCAAAATTGTAATGAGGTGAAATTTTGATAATTCCAGTTCGATGTATAAGTTGTGGTAAACCAATCGGTCACTTGTGGGAAACATTCCAAGAACGAGTAAAAGATGGTGAAGACCGTGTAGATGTATTAAATGATCTTGGTTTAGAACGTTATTGTTGCCGATCAGCATTTATGGGTCATGTAGATCTTATTGATACAGCATCCGCATTTAAGAAATTTTAATTTTTTCTTTTGATTTTTTTTCTAATTTTATTCTTCTTTAGTTAAATTTGCTTATTTTTTTCACAGATTTATCTGCATCGTAAGCTTTTAATACTTTAACTTCTTAAGTTGGTTTATGGTTGTAAAAAAAAGAGGTAGACCTTCCAAAAGTATTGTTCGGGAACGATTAAAAGAAATACTTGCTATCACTGGAAAACTTAGTGCATATGATGCTCATAAATTATATTCTTCTCTTTTTGCAAAAACAACTCAGAGAAATGTCTACTACCAGCTTGCTAAAGGGGTTGATACCAACGACTTTACAAAAGAAGAAGTTCTTGAACAAGGAACATTTTCATGGGGTGCGACTTCAAGAAAAGTCTATTATTCTTTATCTTCTCATCAAAGAATTGTTGTTTCTGATTATGTAAGAAAAGCGCTACGAGGTAAAGTGTAAAATGGTTGATATTAAACATCTTCATATTAAAAACGAAGTGGTTTTTTTGCGATGTGATTTTAATCTTCCTTTACACAAAGGAGAAATATTAAGTGATTTACGTATTAGAGAATCATTACAAACAATTGAATACATTTTATCTCAAAAACCCAAACAACTCATTATAGCTTCGCATTTAGGACGCCCTCAAGAAAAAAATAAGGAATTATCTTTACAAAAAATTATACCTTCTTTGCAAAAATATCTTAATCGGACCATTTATTTTCACGAGGATATAACTCAAGCTGTTCTTGATGAACCATATATTGTTTTACTTGAAAATTTGCGTTTTTGGCCTCAAGAAAAAAACGGAAGTCTTGCTTTTGCAAAACAACTTAAAAAAAATACGAACGCAACTATATACATAAATGATGCTTTTGGAACTGCTCATAGAAAAGATATGTCTGTGTATGCTTTTGCAAAACAATTCTCTTTTGATACTAAGGCATATGGTTTTTTAATTGATAAAGAATTACGACATATTCACTTTAATTATCCTCGTCCGATAATAACTATTTTAGGCCCTGCAAAAATTAACGATAAACTTCCACTTTTTGAAAAAGTATGTGAACGATCAGATAAAGTTCTTTTGTGCGGGGGCGTGGTGTTTACTTTTTTAAAATCTCTTGGAATTGATGTTGGACATTCATTAATCGATGTTGATTCTTTAGGAATTGCAAAAAAATTATGTAAAAAATATGAAGACAAATTAATTTTTCCAACTGATTTTATGGCTTTACAACCAAAATACTTAGCTGAACCTGTAACGACAAGAAAAAAAAACATAAAAATTGTTAATTCTCAAAATATTTTAAAATCATTTGCTTGTTTTGATATCGGGCCCAATACTGTTGATTTATTTTCAAATATTCTTCATGATGCAAAAACAGTTATTTGGAATGGTCCGGCTGGTTTTTTTGAAAAAAAACCTTTTAATATGGGAACACAAGAACTTGCAAAAGTTATTTGTAAATCTCGCATAACATCTATTGTTCTTGGTGCAGATACTGCTGCGGCAATGAAAAAAACCCCTTATAAAAAATCTATGTCTTATATTTCAACAGGTGGTGGGGCAAGTTTACAGCTTCTTAGTGGAAAAAAACTTCCTGCTTTAGAAGCATTAAAGAATTAATTTTTACGCTTCTTGGTTTTTTGCAGCGTAGTTTTATTTTTCTCGTCGCATAAATTCTCCAATATCATAGATTGGTGTGTATAATTGTTTACCTTTGACGGTTTGTTTTTTAGCAAGACCAATTACTATATCATCTGAATCAAGAACAAGAATTATATTTTTTGTAGTTTCATCTTTTATGTCTTTGCTTTGAAAAATATCTCTTTTACACGTAAACAACCATGCTTGTTTTTCATCAAGTTTTATTTTTTGTGTGGTATGTGCTTGGATGTGTTCTAGTAATGAAAGTGTTACGTGAAATTGTCCGCGAATAATTCGTCCTAATAGTTGCCCTGCAAAATTGGTTTTTGTAGGGATTTTACTTATTGTTTTTTGTAATTTTTTTGATTGATAAAAATATTGCTTATCATGTATAACAATGAGATCTTCATTAAATATGTCTTTATTTGTAAATCGTGATATAAAATGCTTAAGTTGTTTCATGTTGGATGTATAATGACAAAAGTTTTTATATCTTCTTGTTTTCTTATTTGTAGGTGTTGTAGTTGTAGTATGGCAAGAAAAAAATTTATTTCAAAACAATCTAAGCAAAAAGCGCTTGTTGATGATCATATTACTGCTACCTTCGCTCTTGCTAATAAAAAACGTTATAGTGATCCTGGCTTGTCTTCTCGTTTACATAAACAAATCAGGCTTTTAACGCAAAAATTTCGCCACACACTTCCTCGTGAAATAAAACGTAGTTATTGCCCCTCTTGTAAGCGCCCTTTTACCTTTGGAAAAGATACTCGCGTTCGTGTTCGACGAGGAAAAGTGATTTATTATTGCACGCATTGTAATTCGTATGTGCGTTATCCGTATAAACATAAATAATATTCTCTCTTTTTTCTTTAAAAAGTCACTTTTAGTCTTTTTTATGGTGTTAAGAATTAATTTGAGCCCTGTGTTACTCAATCAGCTTCATTAGAGCTCGAAAGCTTTTCTTCAGCGATCTTAAGACACAGGGTGCTACTAGGTATATATATTCGTTTTTAAATCAATTGATTTTAATACACTACTCTCAAGTAATTAAAATAGAAATATTTATATATAAGTTCATTTCATGTACTTTTACTTATTCAAAAACACATTAAAAAATCCATATAGGCGAAAAATTATGAGTTACGAAGACGAAGAATATGATCCTGACATGTACCAAGAGTTTGGAGAAGGTTTTGAAACCGATTTTGACTCAGTAAGTGAAACATCTTATGAAGAAGCATTTGCAAAAGAAGCACAAGCTCGTCAAGGTAATTTTGAATTTGATGACTCGGTTTCTCAAGACGATGAAGCGTCACTTTGTGATGATGAGTACGAATTTGATAGTGTAGTGGGTGGTCGTGACAAAAAACCAGTTATGAGTATTTTAAACAAAGGAAAACTTTCTAAATATGAAATGGATGACCTCTTAAATTCATTAGATAATTAATTCTTACAGCCGTGTTCAAAAAGGAGTCTTTTTGTATACTGCCAATTACAACAAAAATAGTGATCTG
>JBKHAG010000027.1:0-7578 GCA_046543005.1 Candidatus Woesearchaeota archaeon
TCTTTGGTTGGTGAGCGTGTTCAGTGTTGGGTGTTGTGTTCTTGAGCTTAGTAGATACTAAATTAGTAATAGTTTCTTTTATAAAGGGTTCTTCATTTCCGCTATATATGGGATTTTCAGATTTACCGCCTATTGAACGTGTTGAAGTATACCTGGATACGGCATTTCGTAAAGCTAGACTTAATGCTAGAAAACACGTGTTGGCAGATCATGAAAAGTCTGTTCTTAATCGAGAAAAAAGTTTAGCTTTAATTAAAATAGATACTGTGCGATCACATATTACTTCTTCATTTCAAAAAATTATTGCAGCATATCCAAACTTTGATAATTTAACAGAATTTTATACACAATTATTACACTTAACGCTTGATTATAATACTTTAAAAAAGTCATTAGGTTCTTTTAAATGGGTTGTTGATCAAACACATTCATTTTCTAAAGAGTTTGCAAGAAAAATTAAACGAACAAGTGATGCGCAAAAAGCCGCGCAATTATTAAAACAATATTATGGTCGTGTTAGTTCTGTTTTAAAACAAATAAAAAAAGAATTAGTTTACCTTAATAGTGCTCGCGAAGTATTACGAACATTTCCTTCTTTAAAACAAGACACATTTACTGTTGCTATTGCTGGTTTTCCAAACGTTGGTAAATCAACTTTACTTTCTCAGATTACTCCTGCAAAACCTCAAATTCATTCTTATGCGTTTACTACGAAAGGGCTTAATCAAGGCTATGCTAAAAAAAATGGTTTAGATATACAATTTATAGATACTCCTGGAACTCTTAATCGTTTAGAAAAAATGAACACGGTTGAAAAAATTGCATATCTTGCCTTACGTTACGCAGCTGATTATGTCGTGTATGTCTTTGATATTACGCAAGCATCATATCCTTTAGCTGATCAACAAAAATTATTCAAACAATTAAAAAAATCTGCTAAACCTATAGTTTGTTATCTTTCCAAAACAGATCTTTTATCTGATGCACAAATTGAAGGTTTTGAATCATTATTTTCTCAAAAAAAAATTCTTTTATTTACTGATCGTGATGCTTTAATTGATTATTTGTGGAATAATTATTCTTTATGATAGTAGATTTATGTATTATATATTATTGCGTTTTACTATTTTTTAATCTGAATAAATTTTACACGTGCTTTTTTGTTCTTGAATAATTGTTTCTAATTTTTGATGATATTTTTCAACAATGCTGTCTTTAAGGTATAGCGTGTGATATTTTTTTTCAAATGATAAAAATGTTTTTATTGCTTTTTTTGCTTCTTCAAAACTTGGTTGGCTTGTAGTAATTGTTTGATAAACAAGTGGTGGTTTACTTTCTTTTTTTGCTTCTAGTGAAGAATATATTGTTAATAACCAATTTTTCTCACTTTTTTCAAGAAATGTTTTTGCTTGAAATCCAAGTTTTGCATTTTTGAAATATTTTTTATTAGATGTTATTTGTTGTATTGTTTGAAAATAGTTATTATCTAAATTTGTGATAATATTAATTTTTCTTTTAGAATATTTTTTACTCAGTTCTAATAATAATTCTTTAAGATTATTTTTTTGTAAAGAACTTGTTTGTAAGCTTAATTCAAAATGTTGTGGTTGAAAAAAATCTTCTCCTCTATTGTTTGCATATAATGTATTTTGAGAATATCCAATAAACAATTTTTTAACCATGGATTGTTTAAAGGCATTTATATTTAAAAATTTTGGCTTAACGTTTAAAAAATATATTTTTTGGTCTTATTATTTTATGTGGGATATTTATACAAATGATTTGTGTGTGCTTTTTTTGCATTTACTAGAAATAGAAATTAAAAAAAAGAAAAGAAAAATATTGTCTTCTAAAACATTGGACGACCTTGTGATTGTGACGGTTCTTTATTAAACAGTTTTGAGATATTATAATGTGGTCGAATTATGAGTGTTGTTTGCACACCTTCAAATGTTCCTTCAGGGTTTTTTATATCTAAACCGGTGACGCTATGTGGATGAACTGTTTCAGGAAATGACGAGCTCATAATTGGACCTATACTTGCACCAATATCCCATTTATTACTTCTAAACATAAGTCCTGCATGGATTTTTGTATATCCTGTCCAGCTATTTACTCGTTTAGACATTTCTTCAGGAAGCCCTTGGCTGTATTGTTTACCAAATGTCTGTTGAATTCCCATAAACATACTAATATCTAAGTCTTTATTTCTGTTTACTGTGGTTGTTTCATAAAACCATCCAAGACTACCAAAATACTTTCTAAAAACTGCAGGGTTTGTTAATTGTTCTCCTTGAACTTCATATCCTGTAATTTTATGATTTTTGTTTGGAATCATTGCTTCAATAGAAAAATATGCTGTTCCTCCATTACGAAGCCCACGTTTTTTTTGTTCTGTTGAAACTAATAGTCCAACACTATATTGGCTTGTTTTTGGTTGTTTTCCTTGATAGTTAAGTGTTTGTGTGAGTTGAAATCGAGGCCTTGGCTCGTGTTTTTGTGCTTTAGCTTCTTGTAAGGGGCTTAACGCTAAAACGATTGCGCTTAGACTTGTGATTGCTGTTTTTTTGATTGAATTTTTTATTGTTTGTTTCATAATCTACCTTTTAATGTTACTACTTTTTTGTAATAACTAACTTATATTTAAGTCTTTTCTTTTTTTTATTGTTGTTTATTACAAACGCCAAGAGATTTGAAGTTTTATTTATAAATCTTGTCTTTTTTTATGCGTAAATATATAAATGCAATACTATTTACACTCCTATGAAGCGACGAACATTCTGGTTGACTACATCTTTGGTAAGCCTTATACTGTGTTCTTCGCTGTTTTCTCATTCTCAAAAAACTACTAGTAATGAGTTTTTCTCTCCTGATAGCATTACATTATCTGCAAAAAAAGATTTTATATCTAAAGATTCTTTTATTCATTCTTCTGATTCTTTACATTCTTCTACTTGTTTGGACTACTCAGATGTATTAGATTCTTTACAATCAAAAGAATGTGTTGATAAGCAAACTCAATTATCTACTGCTGATTCTTTAAATGTGTCTAATTCTCGTTTTAAATTAGGTGCTATTTTTTCAAATACCCCTTTTTTAGGTGTAGCAGGAAGTTTTGATGTGATTAGAAGTAAAACTAAGAAAGGAAAGCCTTTTAGTGTAGGTATTGATGGTTTATTTAATATAATTGCTTTAACGCCAGTGAGTAAAACATATGAATCTTTGCCTCAAGAGAGTTCTTTAGGATCTCAGTACCATACAAAAAATTTATATATTTTAGAAGGGAAACTTTACAATCCGGGCCATTTAGGTGTAAATTTTTCTCGTGGTTCGTTATATGCTGGGATTGGTCTTTCATATCAAGGTGTTAAATCATATACTTATTCTTGCATTCAATCAACATATGATTCTTCTACTGGAAATATTGCGTTTCCCTCAAAATTACTTTTTGAAAATAAAATAGATGGCGTTCATTCGTTCCCCTTATATGCTCGATTAGGAATACAAAGAAATCGCTATGGTAGCAAAGTAGATTTTTTCTTTGGTTATGCGACAGATAAGTTTACAAAGCCTTCTTCGCAAACAAACGCCTCCCATCAATTTTTTATTGGGTTTCAAAAACAATTGTAAATACTCTTTTTTTAATTGTTAATGTGTTTTTAATTTAATTAGTTTTTAAACATGAGTATAGGCCTTGTTTAAACTACTGTAAATTTGTATACTGCGCGTTATTATTATTATTAGTATCCGTATTATTAGTATTATTGTCTTCGGACAACTAACGGGCAGGCGGTGAACAAGTAAGCAGATAGTTAGATCGCTGTTTTGTTGTAATTGGCAGCAAACATAAAAACTCCTTTTTGAACAAGGCCTGAGTATAACAATCTTTTTAAAGCAAGTCATTCTCTATATATCCTATGATTCGAGAAGGAAAAAAAATCTTAATAACAAGCGCTTTGCCTTATGTAAATAACGTTCCTCACTTAGGAAATATTATTGGTTGCGTGCTTTCAGCAGATGTTTTTGCGCGATTTAGCAGACGACTAGGTCATGAAACACTTTTTGTATGTGGAGCTGATGAACACGGTACTGCAACACAAACAAAAGCACGACAAGTTAACAAAACACCTCAAGAGTTGTGCGACTATTATTATACAATTCATAAACAAATTTATGATTGGTTTAATATTTCATTTGATATTTTTGGGCGAACAAGTAAAGAAAATCATCACAAAATCACTCAAGATATATTTAATCAAGTTTTAAATAATAATTTTATTGAAGAAAAGGAAATTACTCAACCCTTTTGTACACAGTGTAATTCTTTTTTAGCAGATCGTTTTATTCAAGGAGAATGTCCTTATTGTCATTATGAATCAGCGCGAGGAGATCAGTGCGATGAGTGTGGTAAATTATTACAACCCTCTGAACTTATTAATCCACAATGCGCTCACGATGGAACTCAACCAGAATTTAAATCAACTACTCATTTATTTTTACAACTTGATAAGTTACAACCTGTACTAGAATCTTGGGTAAAAGAACAATCAAAAACAGGTTCTTGGACTCCTAATGCTTTACAAACAACAAACGCGTGGTTTAAAGAAGGACTTAAATCTCGAGCTATTACGCGAGACTTATTGTGGGGAATACCTATTCCTGAATCAGCATTTGAAGGTCGCTACAAAGATAAAGTTTTTTATGTATGGTTTGATGCTCCTATAGGTTATATTTCTATAACGCAGCAACTCTTAGGCGATGACTATAAAACATGGTGGAATGCACCTGATGACGTTGATCTTTATCAGTTTATGGGAAAAGATAACACTCCTTTTCATTCAATCATTTTTCCAGCAACTCTTCTTGCCACAAGCAATATAGCTTCTGAAGATGATTTATTACATAAAAAAATGAAGTATACTTTGCCTTATCATTTAGATGTTACTGAATATCTTAATTATGAGCATACAAAATTTTCTAAAAGTAGAAATATAGGTGTTTTTGGAGATAACGCAAAAGATTCAGGATTACCTTCAGATATATTTCGTTATGTGCTTTTATACAATCGACCAGAACATGGCGATACTCAATTTACTTGGAAAGGTCTTCAAGAACGACTCAATAATGAATTTGTAGCAAATATTGGTAATTTTGTTCATAGAACTCTCTCTTTTGCTTATCGCTTCTTAAATGCATCTATTCAACCAATTAGTCTTGGTGATTTAAAAGAAGAACGTTATGAGAATTTTTTAAAAAAATATAATGATGAACTTGCAACACATATGTATCTTATGAAACATGTTCGCTTACGAGAAGCTCTTCATCAAA
Organism: Candidatus Woesearchaeota archaeon; assembly: GCA_046543005.1. Lineage (GTDB taxonomy): Archaea > Nanobdellota > Nanobdellia > Woesearchaeales > SKGA01 > SKGA01. The sequence goes on from JBKHAG010000027.1 coordinate 5,329, forward strand.
TCCTTAGTATATCTCGTTTAGGAAATCAATTTTTTCAAGAACAAGAACCTTGGAAAACAAAAACGACTAATCGTGAACGTTGTGAAAAAGATATATCTTTCTTAGCTCATATAGCTAAAGATCTAGCTCTTTTACTTGAACCTTTTATGCCTGAAACGGCACATAAAATTTTACATCTTCTTTTTCATAAAAAAATAAATTATGATGATTTAGGAGAATTTTCTTTACAAGCAATACCTAATCTTGAAGAACCACAAATTTTATTTTCTAAAATAGATGATAAACAAGTAGAATTACTTCAAGAAAAATATGGGTTTACCAAGAAATCTACTAAAGAGCCTACAAAAGAATCTACAAAAAACAGCATTTTAGCTTCATCATTAAAATCAGATTCTTCTTCAAAAAAGGATTTAAAACATACTTTAAAAAACAAACCAGAAGATGTTTTACAAGATGAACAAAAAGATGCTTCAAAAGATAAAGAAAAAAATAAACAAAAAGGTAAAAAAAGAAATAAAAAAAAACAAGTGGCTTCGTTAAATATCTCGGATGTGGAACTTGTTGTTGGAAAAATTCTTGATGTTAAAGCTCATCCTGATGCAGATAAACTGTATGTTGAAACAATATCTTTTGATGAAAAAGATGCGCAAGGACAATTACAAACCTCTACTATTGTTTCTGGTCTTGTGCCTTATTATACAATTGAAGAATTATTAGGTCAAAAAGTAGTTGTTGTTAAAAACTTAGCACCTGCAAAACTTCGAGGTGTAAAAAGTTATGGTATGCTCTTAGCTGCAGAACATAATGGTGTAGTTGGAATCATAACTGCTCCTCAAGCAAAAATTGGCGCTAAACTTTTTACAAATGAAAATAATGATGTTAAAAAATCTTTAGAAGATGTTGAAGATGAACAATCATCGCCAAAAAAGCAAATTTCTTTTGAAGAATTTATGACGCTTTCTTTTCGTTTATCTGATTCAAAATTATACCTTAATAATCAAGAACTGTTTGTCAAAGATGCAAAAATTATTTGTAAACGTTTAGAAAACGGCCAGGTGCGATAAATGTCTAAAAAAAATCCTCTGGCTGTAATTACTGGCGGGACAAGTGGTATTGGCGCGGCTTACGCGATGGCTTTTGCAAAACAAAAATATGATTTACTTCTCATCGCATTAGATTTACCTGAAGAAACAAATTTTCTAATTGATCAAATAGAAAAAAAGTATGGTGTATCTGTAAAAGTTCTTAAAGCCGATTTATCAACACAAAAAGATGTTTCTCATATAGCGTCTTATTTAAAAAATCAATCTCAAATAGATGTTTTAATTAACTGTGCAGGCTTTGGTTTAGGGACTACTTTTGAAACTGCTCAACTTGCAAAAGAAGAAGCAATGGTTCGTTTACATTGTTTAACTCCTATGGATTTAACCAGGGCAGTTCTTGTAGTGATGCGAGAAAAAAATAAAGGTAGAATAATAAATGTATCTTCTTTTGGCTCCAAAGTTCCTATGAAAAAAAATGTGGTGTATGGTAGCACAAAAGCATTCTTAACGTTTTTTACCGAGTCCCTTTCTTTAGAACTGCTTGGAAGTGGAATTAGTGTGCATGCGGTTCTTCCAGGATTTGTAAAAACACATTTTCACGATACACTAAAAAATACTGGTGAAAAAAAGAATCATTGGCTTTTACCTTGGCAAACCCCTGATGATGTTGTTATACGTTCATTACATGCCTTTAAAAAAGGTAAAACGATTTATATTTCGCATTGGAAATATCGGTTTCTTTTAAGACTTTATTTCCTTTTACCAAAATCAATATACAAAAAAATAATAAAAAAATAAGGTGATTATATGAGTAAAACAATTGATATACATAAAACAATAGCAATTTTTTTAATTATAATTGGTGCTCTTCCTTTCATAGGAATTAATTTTGGATTACTTTTAACACTAGTTCACGTATTAACTATTGTTAGTGGTGTTATTATTCTAACAACAAGATAATATGTAGGTATATTTTGCAAGTCTATGAATTACAAAACAATATCTGAAGAAGCGTCTGCAAAAATTCTTGAAAAAAAATCAAGTTTTACTTGTTATATATTTTTTTTTAACAAGGAGAGTTCTATTCAAAAATTTATTTCATTAGTTTCAAAAAAACACAAAGATGCTTGCCACATCCCTTATGCTTATCGTTATCTTGATGCTAAAGCAGATATTCAAGAAATGTATTCTGATGATGGGGAACCTG
>JBKHAG010000009.1:0-32888 GCA_046543005.1 Candidatus Woesearchaeota archaeon
GCAGAAAAATGGTGACCCCAGAAGGATTCGAACCCTCGATCTGCCGGTCCGAAGCCGGCCGCTATATCCAAACTAAGCCATGGGGCCAAAAAAATAAATTTTACATGCGTTCGTTCATACTGCGAAGCTTTACCAAAACGTTGTTATTGGATTTTGCGAAAACTTATTTGCATGTCAAGTCAAAACACATTGTGTTTCTCGTGAGTTTGTGAGAAAGTTCACAAACAATCAGCTCATTTTTAAAACAAACATAAATAAAATTAAATTTTTTGAAGAACAATATCGATGGTTGAAACGTGTACGTCTTTTCCGTCTTTATTTTGAAATTCTTCGGAATTAATAGCGATGTCTTTGATTTCGATTTGTCCTTTTAAGAATCGTTTACGTGCAATTTCTGCAACATCTACTGCTCGAGCAATAAATTTTCCTCGTGCTTTAATGTGTACTTGAGTTGCATTCTTTGTGGTAAACTGAATAACTACTCCTGTTACATAATTCATGAAGGGTTTTGTCCCAATAAATATGGAATTATCCTTGTCAAAACTTTGAGCATCCATAAAAGATCACCTGTTGCTTGTTATTTCTTAAAAACCAACCAAAGTTCATTCTAGTTGATTTTTGATTTGTTGCTTTTTTAATCGAGTTGCATAACCTGCAATAACGTTTCGTAGCTTCGTTGAAGCTCCTACTTGCACATCATTTACTACTGCTTTATTTTTTTCAAAATCAGTTGTAAATTCATCACTATATTTTTCGAAGACGTCATTTGTTAACGCTTTTACGAGTTTTGTTTTAATTCGTCCCATAAAGTATCACTAACGCCCAGAATAGTCATTTCATTTAAAAACTTAACCTTTTATAAAGTCTAAAAAACCCAAAAACAAACAAAATATATATAAATACTTTTTAGTTTACAACTTTAATGAGACAACAAGAAATTTCTTTATACAAAGCTTCAAAAAAAGAATCCATAGAAAAAACTCTGCTTGATGACGGTAAACAAAAAATAGAAGAAAAGTATATTGGAGCTCGAAGAGACATATGTGGAATTATTAAAGATTATTTTTCAGGTTATGTTGGATTTGCATATCAACGCGCTAAACAAAAAGTCATCGATCATGCAAAAGTAATTAATGCAACTGATGTTGTTATCACTAACGTTTTCAAACGACAAGAATACACGCACAATAATAAAATTTATTTATCAATTGCAGCAACATTTTATACAAATAAATTTACCGACAAAAAACAACATATCAATAAAGTAATAAAAAAATAACTCCAAAAACAAAAAAATATTTACTTTAAACGAAAAATTAATATACAAGCTAAACAGTTTACAATGTGGAAAAGATGACATTTAAAAACGACACCATAACCAAAGAATTGCTTGACAAATATTTTAAAATTACAGGCGAAGCTTTAGAAAAAGTTAAAAGTCACGAAATAGATATTGATAGGTTAAAACAAGCAAAGGATTTTTTACACATGGCGCAATGTTATTACGATGATGCGCAACATTTTTTTGATAATAACAACTGGGTGTTAGCTTACGCGGCATTAAATTATGCACACGGATGGCTAGACGCGGGGGCTCGAAGCGGTTTATTTAAAGTAAAAGATAGTAGATTATTTACTGTTGATGACGACAATTAAATAAGAATAAAATAGTTTATTATAATTCTAAACAATAGGAATAATTTTTTCAAAAAAATTTTAAGAATTTTGTTATAAGAAATTAAGAAAAATAAAAAATAAAAAATTGTACTATTATTCTTCGCTTGCTTTTTTCTCCTTGACAAGTTTTTTCTTATCAGGATTCATAATACCTGAAGTTATCAAGCTTGGAAGGCCAGTTCCTACAGGAACAGGTTGATTAAGCATTACGTTTTCAATTACGCTATTTAAGTAATCACGTTCTCCTGTTACTGCCGCACTAATTAAATGTTTAATAGGCGTTTCAAAACTTGCTCTTGCAAGTACAGAAGGTTTTTCTTTAACAATACCATAACGATTAATTCCTAAAACATGACCACTTGTCGTCATTGTATCTGCAACTAACATAATGTGTCTAACATCAAGTGCAATACCTTGAGCGTCAAGAACTTTCATTATTTCATCAATGATTAATTGACGAGCTGCTTCAATACCAAAAAAAGTTGCAACTTCAAAAATATCATTAGTAATTGTTCGCGTGGTATCAACAAAATCGAATTTAAAAACTTCAGATAAATTACTTCCCGAAGTTACAATAACAAATTCATCATCTCGTTTTACAGGAATAACTTGTGTTAAACCTTTTACACCAGAAACATACACCTCTTTAATTGCTTCACGAAGACGATATAATTTATTCAAATTACCTTCTTTTGCTGGACGAATTTGTAATCCTGCATCAGTTTCTTCAAACTTAAAACCTCGAGCTACTTTTTCAACAGATTTAATTATTTGTTTAGTTGTTAACTCCACAGCAACCATTTTTGTCTTATTAAGAGTTACATCCATAACCATTTCAGCCATATCAATATTTGTTTCTGTAATGAACGTTTTCAAAGATGTCTGACGAAGTAAAGAAGCTAGTTGAGTAATATCTTTTCCTGCAGAATAGGGTTTTTTCAAATAAATCTCCATGGATTTGGCAGGAATATTTTTTCGACCATCAAGAATTTCAATGATTCTTGGAAGACCTGTAGTAACATTAACTTCAGATACTCCCGCTAAATGAAACGTATTTAAAGTCATCTGAGTAGAAGGTTCACCAATACTTTCAGCACTTAAAATACCCACTGATTCTCCAGGGTCCGCAAGAGAACTCATGTACTCTTTATGAACAGCTTCAAAAATCTTTTTTTGTTTTGCCTTAGAGGTATCTTGTGGAGTGTTTTCTACAATTTCATCAATAATTTGTTGAGGAAGTAAATCTGCATATTCTTTAATTAGCGCATTCATTTTTTAGCACCTCCTTTTTTAGAAGTTGTTGACTCCAATGTTTCAAGAATAATTTTATTAACTGGAATTCTCCCACCTTCACTTTTTGCTACAGCAACACCGTCTTCACCGTAAGCAAACTGAATAATTTTTCCAGACGCATCTCTAACAGTAAAATCATATTCTATTTTAAGATCCTGCATAGCATTTGCAAGTCTTCGATAAAGATACCCGCTTTTTGGTGTTCGAAGAGCTGTATCCATCAGACCATCTCGTCCAGTCATTGCCATAAAAAACAATTCATGAGGCTTAAGACCTGATTTAAAACTATTTTGAACAAAACCGTGAGCTTGCATACCTAAATCATTTTTCTTAAAACAAGAAAGTGTTCGATTAGCATATCCTTTGTCAATTCGACTACCACGAAGGTCTTGTTGACCAATAAACGCAGCCATTTGAGCAATGTTAATAATGTTACCTCTTGCTCCAGATTTTAACATATCCATCATGTTAGAATGAGAAGTAGTCTCTGAAGTAATGGTTCCTGCTTGATTACGAGCTTTGTTAAGAACTGTTAAAATACCAACTTCTAGAGTTTCTCGATTGGTACGACCAGGAAGCACTTCAAGTTTTTTAGAATCATATTTTTCAATAAGATTTTGAACTTCTTTTTGAGATTGTTTAATAATATCTTGAACTCCTTGATCTCCTTTATCTGAAAGATCTGTGTCGCTTACACTTATAGTAAATCCTAATCGATACAACATTTCAATTCCTAATCGATAAATTTTTCCGAGGAAAATAACTGTTTTATCAGGACCGTAAAGTTTATGGATTCGTCGAAGTAATAAACCACTTCCTTCACCAAGATTACTTTTATCTAAAACTCCTTGAAGAAGTTCTCCGTTTTTAATTACTACAGTACTTTCAGGATCTGTCGGGTGTGATTTATAATTTTTATTTGGAGCTGTAAAATTCAAATCAGTTGGAAGTAAACAACTAAAGATTTCTTTTCCTGTAACAGTTTCTTTTTTTGGAAGACGAGAAAAATCAGATTCTCCAATCGCCATTAAAATGTCAACTGCTTCTTCATGATTTACAGAAAAATCTTTTTTTGTTAATAAATAATTTCCGCTAATCGCGTCCTGGTTACATCCAATAATAGAAAGTCCATAACGAGGCGAAATAAGTTGAGTTTGTACCTGCATAAGAATTTCAGCTTCTGCTCGAGATTCTTCTGTTTGTGGAACATGAAGATTCATCTCGTCACCATCAAAATCAGCGTTATATGGAGCACATACAGCAGGATTAAGTCGAAGAGTTAAACCGTCAAGAACTCTTACTTTGTGACTCATCATGCTCATTCTGTGAAGAGATGGTTGTCGGTTGAATAACACAACATCCCCGTCAAGAAGGTGTCTTTCAACTGTAAGTCCTGGTTCAAGTTCTTCTAAAAGCTGCTCTTTAGTTTCATCAGTGATTCGTTTTCGTCGACCGTCTGGTCGAACAATATAATTCGCGCCAGGATATTTGTCCGGTCCGCGTTGTATGAATTTTTTTAAGAATTCTACATTCCACTTTGTAACTTTTTCTGGAACGGTAAGTTTTTGAGCAAATACTCGAGGAACACCAACTTCATTAATTTCAAGTTTAGGATCTGGACTAATTACTGCACGTGCAGAAAAGTTAGTCCTTTTTCCTGCTAAGTTATGTCTAATACGTCCTTCTTTAGATTTAATCCGAGCAGTGAGCGTTTTTAATGGTTGACCGCTTCGGTGTCGCGCAGGAGGAAGTTGTGAAACATCATTATCAAAAAATGTTGTTACGTGATACTGTAATAAATCCCACAAGTCTTCTACAATGATTTCAGGAGCTCCTGCATTAATGTTTTCAAATAATCGTTGGTTAATACGAACAATATCGCCAAGTTTATGAGTAAGATCATCTTCACTTCGTTCACCAGATTCAAGTGTAATACTTGGACGCATAGTTACTGGAGGAATTGGAAGAACTGTAAGAATAGTCCATTCTGGTCGAGCAACTGAAAAATTTACTCCCAAAACTTCTAAGTCATCATCAGGAATTTTTTCAAAACGAGTTCGCACTTCAATAGGGCTTAAACGTTTTTCTTCTTCTATAAATGTTGAAGGTTTTTCAAGTTTAATTTTAAACTGTTTTGCAGAACAATGAGGACATTTTGTAATGGTTCGTGTTTTTGCAATAAATTCTTTTAAAAAGTTTCTTCGTTGAGCATCTGAACCAAATTTACTGATTTGCTCTAAATCTTCTTTAATTTCATCAATTTTACTTTGTGGAACAAGCACTCGACCACAATCTCTACAAGTGAGTCGAAGTAAATCAAGAACAAGAGAAACAAACTTTATGTGTACAACAGGTCGAGCAAGCTCAATAAAGCCAAAGTGTCCAGGACACTCTTTGAGTCGTAAACCACAGGTTTTACATTTAAGTCCTGGATCAATAACGCCCATTCGTACGTCCATGAGTCCTCCATCAACAGGATAACCCTCCTTGTCGTACAATTCTGGTGTAACAATTTTTGCGCTTGCTGTATCTTTAATAAATTTAGAGCTCATCAAGCCAAAAGCGATTGAGTCAACTTTTTTATCGGTAAATTCTTGTTCCATTTTATCTCCGTTTGCTTGCCTGCAATTAGTAATTAATTATTAATAATTTAAAAAAAATAAAAAACTTAATACTTAGTTTTCAACTCTAATTTTGGATATAAACATAATGATTTAAACTCGTCCAAAATGAGTTTGAAAGCGTATGAAAGTTCAATGTTGGAAATTTGTGCGTTTTCTCCAGATACCGGACAATAGTATTTTCCTCGTCGGGTATCATGGACTGCGATGATTCCTGCATCTTCACTAATTGGAAGAATTGTTCTATCAGAATCAAAGCGTTCTTTAAGGAGTAAACTTGCTCCGTGAGCAATAAATGTATCTTTTTCCATCTCTCCTAATCGAAGTCCTCCTTCTTTGAGTCGACCTTCAGTAGGTTGTCGTGTTAAAAGCTGGATAGGACCGCGTGCTCGAGAGTGAATTTTATTTCGAACTTGATGTTTGAGTCGTAAATAATACATTGGACCAATAAAAATTTGAACTTGATAACGTTGTCCTGTAGTTCCGTTGTACATAGTTTCAGTTCCGTTTTCTTTAAAACCATATTTTACTAACTCATGACGTAAGTCTTGTTCTTTTTCAGATTTAAAGATAGTTCCGTCAACATAACGACCGCCAAGGGTTCCTACTTTTCCACCAAGTAATTCTAAAACGTGACCAATAGTCATCCGTGTTGGAATACCATGAGGTGAAAAAATAACGTCTGGTTTAACACCAGTCATAGTAAAAGGCATATCTAATTCGGGAACGAGTAAACTAATCACTCCTTTTTGAGAGTGTCGAGATGTAAATTTATCACCCATTTCAGGAATTCGAGGATCACGAAGTCGAACTTGAATAAGTTTATTACCTTCAGCATTTTCTGTTAAAAAAACACCATCAATAATTCCAGTCTGACCATGACCCATAGCCATAGAAGATTCTCGTCGACTGTTTGCAGACAAATTATATTCATCCATAGCATTTAAGAAACGAGGAGGAGAAGATTTTCCAATAACAACGTCATTTTCCCCTACTTTAGCTTCAGGATAAATAATTCCATCAGATTCAAGGTAACGATAATCTTTTTCACTTCGATATCCTTTAATATCTTTTGAAGGTACGCCAATGTCATCTAAAAGACCGCCTGAATAACGAAGTTCTTCTGTAATAACTGGTCGATAATAATGACTACGAGCCATTCCTCTATCAACACTACCTTGATTAAGAATAATTGCATCTTCCATATTAAACCCTTGAAAACTCATAACTGCTACAATCACGTTTTGACCGGAAGGGTGTTTTGAATATTGAGAAAGTTCTTCAATAACTGTGGAAACAATCGGAACTTGAGGATAATTGAGTAAATTAGTATCCATATCCATTCTCATCGGGAAGTTTGCTGCATAAAAACCAATTCCTTGTTTTTGGTTTTTAGAACCAGTAGAAAGTTTTGGACCAGAATCGTGATGTCCAAAAGGTACAAGACCAGTAGCAACACCAATTATATCAACCGGACTTACTTCAATATGAGTGTGTTGAGGGGTTAAGTCTTCTTCAAAGAATGCAACATAGGCATTCTCTTCTTCTGCGGAATCAAGATATTCAATAATTCCTTGTTTTACTAAATCGCTCCAAGCAATTTCATCATTTGTTAATTGTTCTTTATGTTTTTTTGTAAATAAGCTTCTTCCATCTTTTACAACCACTAATGGTCGTACAGACCGTCCTTTTGCAATTTCAACAAAAACATTGCCAGTTTGTTCATCAAAAAACACGTTAACATTAAGAGGAAGGTTATTCATACGACGTTCTGAAATAAGTCGCTGAGAAAATGCTTTAGCATCTTTTACCGTTCCTACGAATTTATAATCAATAAATACATCTGCCATCATTTTCACCCGTTTATTGTGTTTCTAACCCCATTTCTTGAAGTGATTCAAGAAGCTTTTCTTCATCAACTTTTGAACTTACGCTTGAAAGTAATGCAAGATTTTTTCGCAGTCCAATATTTGAACCTTCAGGGGTTTCACTTGGGCATAATCGTCCTAAGTGTGTTGAATGTAGTGCTCGTGCTTCAAAATTTTCTTGACTTGAAGAAAGAGGACTTACTACACGTTGTAATGCCGAGATAAGCTCTAAGAAGTTTTGACGAGAAATTCGTTGAGATACTCCTGTTCGATTTCCAACCCAATTTCCTGTAGCCATGCTACTATATATTCTTTGAGTAAGAAGTTTTTCTCGAATAATAACTTTAATAGAAGGAATTTTTCCTCGTTTTACAATTCGTTGAAAATTATACAACACGTCACCAATAAGTACTTTCATGTTTACTCTAAATAAATCAGCAAGAAGATCTCCTGCGAGTTTTAGTCGTTTGTTTGCATAATGATCTTTATCAGTTAGTGGAAGTTTTCCTTGAGTTGTTTTGATAAATTGTTTAAGATATTTACACATATTAACTGCTTTAAATTCTCTATCTTCAGGAGTAACGCCTAAATGAGGAAGTAAATATTTATCCAAAATTTCTTCCATACGTTGAATTCGAATATCTCGTGATTGAGAAATACCTACCTTTTTTGCAACGCTATCAAGAGCTTCTTCCCTATCTTTAATATCTACAAATTCAAAGAGATTTACAAATACTTCAGAATCTTCTCCTGAATCAATGTGTTTCATAATATCTTCATCTTTGAGCATTCCTAAAGCTTTTACTAAAAGAACAACCGGAATTCGTTTTACTCGCGTAAATGTTAAGTAATAAAGACCATCTTTGAGTTTTTCAAATTGATGAGGAATTTTGTATGAACCTCGTTCAGAAAATATTTTCCCAATATATTCACTAATGCCTGTTGATGCTTTTTCAATCATCATACGATTAGCAGCCAAATCTTCAATTTTAACAACAACTTTTTCAGTGCCGTTAATAATAAAATAACCACCTGGATCATTTGGGTCTTCACCCATATTAATAAGATCTTGACCGACTTTTCCTTTCAAATGACAAAAATCGCTTTTTAGCATAATAGGAAGATTACCAATTTGAAGCGTAAAATCTTCTCGTTTTACACCATTAATATGAGCAGATACTTCCATAAATACAGGAGCTGAATAAGAAAGTTTTCGCATTCGTGCTTCACTTGGTAAAATATCTCGTTTTGAACCATCCGCTTCAGTAATCTCAGGTTTTGTTACCCAAATATTATCTAAATGAATCTCAAAAGATTCTACGTTTGGAGGAATAATAGTTGGTTCAATAACGCCATTTTCTTTTAAAATTACTTTTAATTCTTCAGTTACAAAAGTATTAAAAGAATCTAAATCTGCTTGAATTAAAGAATTCTCTTTAAAAAATTTTTTTAATAACAAATGAGGATCTTGGATTAGGGATTTTTCTTTATTCATTAGCAACACCTCGGTAAAAAACAGTTTGTTTAGCAGTTAAGCTTTTTCGCGTGATTTTAATAACATCTCCTAATTGTACATCCATTCCTATAATAGCAGGATCTCGTATGGAAATTGAAGGTAAATCGGAAACAGAGATGAAATAACGTTTACATAATTGTTGGACTTCGTCTTGAGTTAATTTTTCGTGCTTAGGCACCAGAACATGAGTTGTTGAATTATTTTTATCAGCCATTGAATGTTTTCCCCCGCGCGGTTTACAAAACAAATGCATAAGCATTGTTGCAGTAATAAAAAAAAAGTGGCGAGCCGGACGAGAGTTGAACTCGCGACCACCTGATTACTTTCAACTTGTTAAAAGTTTAAAACTTTACAAATTTTTGTTAAAAGTCAGGTGCTCTATTGCCCGGCGCGATATACGCCTCCAGGCTGAGCTACCGGCTCATAAAAGCATTATATGTTGTTAAACACACAACGTATTAACAAAAAATAAAAATGGCGCCCTGACCGGGACGTTCGTACAGGAATCAGTTAATAGCAAAAAACTATTATGATTGATACCAGATTTCGAACCCGGGTCGCGGCCTTTCTCTCAGCAAAAGAGTTGCACAAAAAAGCTTCTTTTTCACTGTCGACAGGGCCGCATGATAGGCCAGACTACACTATCAGGGCATAACGCCACGCATACAATCGTATTACGTCGAGTAGAATATTTATGCTTAGAAAGCAATCAACCAACGACCCACGCTTTTTCTCTTGTATGACTTCGCTTGCAGAAAACATAAACCGTTTATAAAGGTTTTGATTAAAGGGCGCTGTCCCAAAAGGTATGCATATGTATACTGCCTTGCGGCGAATTTTTTTAAAGCAAATAAGAAGAACTGTAAAGTTCGCACTTATAATCCTTGATTCAAAAACAAAATCTATACGACCAAAGGCGATAACAAAAACGCGCAGTATACAAATCTACATCATGTGGGACAAGCCCAATTAAAGAAGAAAAAAGGCATGTGAAGAAAAACAACATTAAAAAAAAATACAAAAAAATACAAAAAATACAAAAAAAAGCTAAGAAAACAACCAAAAAATGAAAAAGGCAAAAAAGAGTATAAAAAAGCACATAAACATATAAATACGACACAGTTTAATATATGTATGATTTGCCCCTATTGTCAACATGAAGAAACAAAAGTTCTTGAAACTCGCGAAACAAGCGACACAGAAACTCGACGAAGGCGTATGTGCCTAAAATGTGAAAAACGTTTTACAACATATGAACGTGTAGAACAACAACCAATTTTTGTTGTGAAAAAAAATGGGCAACGAGAATCTTTTGACAAGGAAAAACTTTCAAGAGGAGTTATTCGTAGTTGTGAAAAACGACCTGTAAGTATGGATGAAATTAACAAACTTATTGATAAAGTCGAATATAAAATTCGCTTAAGCGACACAAACGAAATTAAAAGTGCCCGAATCGGAACGCTTGTTATGGCTCGTTTGAAAAAACTTGATAAAATAGCTTATATTCGATTCGCTTCTGTGTATAGAGATTTTGCTGATTTAGAAGAATTTAAAAACGAACTATTTAAGCTTGAACAAAACAAAAAAAGAAAATAACAAAAATTAAAATATTAAGAAGAAACTTTCAAACCATACTTATTTACTAACAAAACCCACGCATCATATTCTTCTTTTTCTAACACAGGTCCTTTTTGTTGTAAAAACTGTAAATCTTTTGCATCCTCATATTCTTCACTAACACCTGCTAAGGATTTTCCTGAAGCAATTTCTATAATTTCAGCTGTTGAGGTTAAATTTCCCACACCAACATAATTTTGAGGAACCGAAGTAATAATAGTTGGTTGCGTAGTCTCTACAAAACAATACCCTGAATCAAGATAATCATATTTAGCAGGACAAGAAATTCCTAGCGCTTGATGGTTTTCTTCTTCAAAATTAAATATTGCCACACCAAAACCTAGCTCACGTAATAAAAATGCAAGTAACTCAGATTTTTCTCCGCAAACACCTTTAGCGTCATGTAACACCTCGTATGCAAACCGACCATGAAGATTATTTAAATTATATGAATCTAAATCATAGGGGATGAGTTGTACAAAACTAATTGCGATTCGTGCTTGTTGTGAAGCATTTGAAGAACGTGATTGTATATCTGAAACGACAGACAAGAGATGTTTTTTTTGTAATTCATTATCAATATTTTTCATCATAAAATCTCGCAGTGTTGGCGGTTCATCATAATATTGAATGGTTCGAGGTTTTTCATAAAAATGACGAGATATGTTTTCTTGAGTTGAAATAATCAAATGGTCTGTTTGAGCACGAAGAATATAAGGAAATTTTTTAGAATGTATAGTTGCATTTTCAGATAAATAAACATCTAAAGATTCTACTTGAGGAACAGGTTGTAAAACGCTTTTGTTTTGCAAACTATGAGCAGAATCAGAAGATAAAGAAGAAAAAGGAATTGATTTATTTACTAAAGAATCATTTAAAAAATTAGAAACAGGATCTTTAAATACAAAAAGCAAAATGATAAGCAATACAAGAAAGGATAAAAAAAATAAAGATCCAAAACGAGCTTTTTTATTAGATGCACCTTGGGGCACTAATTGTCTCATTTGTAGTTACCTACTAACAATCCTTAGAAAATAAGCATTTGAAAAAATGCCCAATACTTCCAAAGAAGCCTCGTTTTTCGCTAGTTGGTTCAACAATTTCTTGCACAGGTTCTTGCTCCACGTCTTGTACGACTTCATCTTCTTGAGTTGAAGTAATTACAAAAGACTGTTTGATAACATCACTAGGAGCTTTTCCTAGTTGGTGAGATATATATTTTAAGGTTTGTTGACCAGGTTCTAAGCAAAGTGTTGTATTATATTCAAGACCCTCTTCTTGCGTGGGTTCAGAACCATCTAAGGTATAATACACTTTAGTGTAAGTTGTATTAACAGCAAGTTCTACTTCAAGACACTCATCAACTTCATAGGTTCCATTTTCAACTGAACTTGTTGGTGTTGGAGAATTAAAATCGGAATTAGTTACTGTTCCTGAAGAACTATGATGCGTTGAGCTTGTTGAAGTTGTATCATCATCAGAAGACTCTTGAGAATCTTGCGATTCTTCGTCAGAAACAACATCATCAACAGTTTCATTTTCTTGAATATCATCAACAGTTTCATTTTCTTGAATATCATCAACAGTTTCATTTTCTTGAATATCATCAGCAATCTGCAGATTTTCTAAAATATCCTCTAATTCATCCAAACGGGAATTTACTTCATCGTCTTGAACAATTTCAAAAGCAAGTTTATAATGTTCGTAAGCATCATCCCATTTTTCGTGTTGATAAAAATGATTTGCTTTTTGAAAAAAATGCATGAATTCTTCAGGATAAGATAGTAATTGATTAATTCGCTCTAAAGTATCCAACACGTAAGGCACTTCACAAGTTTTTTGAGCCAACTCATCATATGCTTTTTGAGCATCAATATATAATTCTTCTACAAACTCCTCATTAAAATAAGCTTCATCATATAATTTTTGAGCTTGCACACTATCTTCACTAAAGTAACAATATTGTATTTGTTCAAGAGCTGCTTTTTTAGATAAAACGGTTTCGTCGTTTGGATCCATTTGTAAAAGTTCATCAAAACCAGTTAATACTGCTTTTAATTCATCCACATTTAATTCAAAAGGATCTGCAACAAGCATTATTTTTTGATAACGATAATTGAGTTCATGCCAAAGATTTAGATAATCATTAGAATGATCTAATAAAATTGTTATTTGTGCATGTGCAGAAGATGCATCTTCATAAACCTCTGAAAAATCCTCACAATTAGCAAGTATATAATTAAGATAGTCTAATAATTGCTCATGCATATCTTCATTATATGAATCGCGAGATAAGATTTCCTCATACAGCTGATTTGCAGAATCATAGTTAGATTGACAATTCTCTTCTAAAATTTGTAAAGAACCATCTAAGCAAGCACCACTTTCACAACCAAACTCACATTCAAATTCTCGTGTGGTAATAAAACCGTCCTCGCCGCAAACAGATTCGTACAATAAAACACCATCAGCACCAGCACAAGAATCATGAAGAACTTTAGCATCTGAAGGATCACTTTCATAGGCTCCAGTTACATAATCAAAAGTAAACTCATCAGCACCGCCCGCTAAATCAACACACTCAACAAGTTCTTCTTCATCTTCTTGAGAAGCAATACGATCTTCAATTTTAGAAAGCATTATTTTTGCCGCTACAAAATCAGGTTCTTCTTCTAAAAGAGTTTTTACTTCTTCTAAAGCTAAATCATATTTTTCTTCAGAAAACAACATTTGAACTTCTTCAAAAGAAGTAATAATAAAATTAACTCGCGAAGATAAAGTTTCTAAAGGTTCGTAGGTCTCATAAGCTAAAACCTCTTCGATTTTATTTTGTAATTGTTTCCAATCTTCAAACACATATTCTTCTTCAGATAATAAAAAATAAAACTTTTCTTTAAAATCTTCAAAAGCAGTTATTGTTTCGTCAGAAACTTTAGTTTCATCAGTTGTTGCATCACCACCAAGATTTGTTGTGCTACATGCACTAAGTAAAACGGTGAGCGCGACTGTTAATCCTACGAGTAAAAGAATGTGTTTAGCTTGCATGTGCATAACAAAAGTTTTTTTATTTAAATATGTTTCGACAAAAAATTTCACAATATGCTGCAAAAAAGAACTATTAAGAGGTAAAAGGTGTAAAGGAAAGGCTTTATATAGTGATTCTTTTTTACAGCGCATATGACCGATAAGCAAAAAAGAGAAGAAAAAACCTCTCAAAACAATACTACTAAGAATATAACATTTAAAGGATTTGTTTTAGATAATTTTCAAAAAAAAGCTATCGCTTCAATAGATAAAGGTCATTCTTGTGTTGTGTGCGCGTCAACAGGAACCGGTAAAACACTTATTGCAGATTATATTATTGATACGCATTTGGATAAAGATAATATTATTGTATATACTGCGCCTATTAAAGCTCTTTCTAATCAAAAATATAATGACTTTTGTAAAGACTACGGAACTGAAAAAGTAGGTTTACTCACAGGCGATCACGCTATTAATCCAACAGGACAAGTTCTTGTAATGACAACTGAAATTTATCGAAATATGCTTGTTACTAATGATGAACTTATTGATAGGGTAGCATACGTTATTTTTGATGAAGTTCATTATATTAATGATAAAACAAGAGGCACCATTTGGGAAGAATCAATCATGTTTTCTCCAAAACACGTTCGATTTTTAGCACTAAGTGCTACAATCCCTAATTATGAAGAATTTGCTGCATGGATTCAAACAACAAAAGATCACGAAGTGGATACTGTTTTTTATGGGCGTCGACCAGTCCCTTTACATCATCAAGTATTTGATACTAAGCTTGAACTTACAACGATTCCTGAAATTAAAAAAGATATTTTGCGAGAAGAAGAGTATTGGCATAGCATGCAAGTAATGAACCCTAGAAAAAAACAAAAAATGAAAAAGGCAAAAACCATTTCAGAAATGAAACCACCTCACCATTCTCAAATTATTCCACATATTAAAAATAAACTTCCGGCATTATATTTTTGTTTTTCAAGAAAAAAATGTGAAGAATTTGCTGTTGAACTTGCACGCAAAGAAAATTTTATTGAAAGTAAAGAAAGTAGCGAAATTTCATCATATATTAGAAAAAGCATCGATACAGATATTGCAACCATTCAAACAACAAGAAAACTTCGCACAACCCTTAGCAAAGGAATTGGTTTTCACCATTCAGGAATGCTTCCTGCACTTAAACATATAGTTGAGCATCTTTTTGCAAAAGGACTTATTAAATTATTATATACTACAGAAACATTTAGTGTTGGAATTAACATGCCTGCAAAAACAGTTATTTTTCATACCACAGAAAAGTATGATGGCGTGTCAATGAGAATGCTTAATGCTAAAGAATATTTTCAAATCGCAGGACGTGCTGGTCGTCGAGGAATTGATAAAGAAGGAACAGTGATTTCACTCATTAACAGAAAATTTACTGATCTTGATCGTTTACAAAAAATATCTACCGTTGATGACGAACCAATTGTTTCTCAATTTTCATTAAGTACAAATACAGTTATTAATTTGCTTGTTCGATTTAATGAAGAACAACAAGAGCAAATTCTAAAAAGTAATTTTGATTATTATACTCGAACATCTCAAGGAAAAAAGGCAGTTCATATAATGAAGAGTTTTAATAACAAACTCAAACAGTTAAAAAAACTTAATTTTATTGAAGAAAATATTAACAAACAAATGCAACAAGGCGGCTTTATTGACGATAACCAAAGAAAATATGTTGTTACAGCTAAAGGCCATTTTGCTAGACATATTTATAGTAATGAAATCATCCTTACCGAATTATTTTTTTCTTCCGTTTCAAAAAAACTCAATGATCTTAATTTACTTAGCGTTCTTGCAGCAATCGTATATGAACCTCGACCAATGGATTATTTTATGATTAAAGGATGTAAAAAATATTATGATACTATTATGCAGGCTTGTAAAAAAACAATTCTTGAAAAAGAAATTAATAAAACAAATCTTAAACGAATGATTAATTTTACTCGAGCGTGGGCAACAGGTGCGACATTTACTAAACTTATGACTTACAGTAATATGGCTGAAGGCGATATTATTCGATTTTTTAGACGACTTATCGATACGCTGGTTCAATTGCAACGAGCAACAGATGACGAAGAACTTAGAAGTCGCCTAAAGCGTTTAGAAAAACAAATTGATAGAGATTTAGTTTCATCGATTTAAGAATTTAAAAAAAGAAAAATAAAAAAGAAAAATATTTTTTATTCTCCTTTTGGGCGTCTATGTAAAAACCACATGACAAAAAGATATACTCCAACAACTAAAAGAACAAGCCCCATTCTTTTTAACACAACAGGTTGTGAAGAAGAGTCTATAGAGAGTTCAGTATCGTTTGCAGTAGTTGAGTTGATAACAAAATCATCTACATTTTCATCCTCAGGTTCTTTAGCAATGACTTGTGCGCAAGAAAGTCCTTTATCATCACAACCAACCGCGCAAGTTTCTTGAGTGAAAAAACCATTTTCACAGGTTGTTAAAACGCCATCTTCACAAAAAGATTCTCCTTCTAAACATTCAAAATCAACAGAAAAAGATGGAGTGTAAGAAACTTTGTCAACACTTGGATGGTCTGCTCGCAAGCAACTAACCGTTACTTTGTAATCGCCCGATTCTTCAAAGTGTAAAGTCGTAGAAAATAATTGATCCTCTTCTTTTGGTAAAACAAGCGTTTGTGTTAATGGCGAATTATCTGATGTAAATAATCGATATGTACAATTTGCATCTTCACGAAGAGCAGTTAATTGAATGGTTAAATTTAGTTCTGAACCAACATAAGTTTCTAAATGTACTGGCGAAACAAACACAAAGTTTGCTTCTGCTAAAGCTTGAACAGGAGCAACGACACTTAGTGCAAATAATATAAATGTAATGGAAAATATAAGTACCTTGTTTGACATAAAAACACCTCTACGCGAGTTCAAGAAAGAATAGTTTATAAAATTTTGTAAAACAAAAAATAAACAATACGACAAATACGTAATAAAGTATTTTTTAAGAAATATAAGTCTGTGTAACCAAAAACCAAAAAAATAAAACACATGATAGTCTAAAACGAGACGCAAAACAAATATAAAAAAAGAAAAAAAAGAAAATTATTATTCTGTAGACACACCTTCTGAGTCAGAAAAGAATTTATCCATATCCATGAATTCAATATCGCTTGGTGGTTCAAAAGAGTCTTGCGATGGCGTCCAAGGCGAACATAAATAATCATATTCTTGAGTTAAATCCATAGAGGATTCTTGACCTTGTTCATCCATAAATTCTTTAGTCATCATCATTCCAACATCCATAGAAGTTCCCCAAATATAGATTCTTTCTGCGTCGTTAATAAATAAAGAATCTTGAGTTAGATTTTCAGTTTCAACTGTTGTGTATGCTGCAAACTTATCTTCATAAACATACACCTCTTGAGAAGCATATCCTTCTTGAGAACTTCCTTCATAAGTACAATGAACTGGTTTTTGAGCATCAAGCATATTTTCTATAGAAGTCGTTTTGGTTGTTTGATCATCTATAACATCAGAATTATCTTCAAGATCTTGAGAAGAAGAATCAGCAGGCATTGAATCATCACCATCATTAATAGAGGTATCTGCTCCAGAACAAGCAGTAAGTCCAAAAACGAGCACTAATAAAAAAAGTGCGATAAAAAAAGTTTTTTTCATATAATCACCTAAGACTAACTCTAAAAAAGTAAATATATAAAAGTTGTGATAAAAAATGAGTCAAGATAGAAAGTAAACCATCTCGGGCTTGTCCCACATGATGTAGATTAGTATACTGCGCGTTTTTGTTATCACCTTTGGTCGTATAGATTTTATTTTTGAATCAAGGATTATAAGTGCGAACTTTACAGTTCTTCTTATTTGCTTTAAAAAAATTCGCCGCAAGGCAGTATACATATGCATACCTTTTGGGACAAGCACTATTCTTTATTTTCAAATAAAAAATATAAATGATAAAAAAAATGGCGAGTCCGCGGAGAAATTCCCAGAGAGCAGAATACAGATTCCTGTTAACTGACTCCTGATTTGAACTCCGGACCTACGGCTCTCTGCAATCCTCGCGATACATTACTTCTCGCTAAAGATGTAGAAGGCCGTCGCCCTATCCAGACTAGGCTACGGACCCGTTAAGATGTCATGAAAAAATCTCTTTTAACTTAACATTCAAAGAAGAGAAGAAGGCGTCTTTTTAAATGTTTTTAGTTATTACACGAATAGGGTAACCACCTGATCTAATATGAACGTGACAAACATCAGAGATTGTTTCCCCGTCATAATGTAAAGGTAAAGGACGAGCAACATCTATTAACATATCTTTAACATCAGAATTATACGTAACTTTTTCATGTTCTAAATGCAGTCCTTTTTTCATTTTTATATGGTGATAATTTTTAATAATTTGCAAAAGGGATAATTTTTCTAAACCAATAGTTTGAAAAGAAGATGAAAAATAGGACCCTTGAGGATTATATTCTAAACCACCTCCAAACTGTAAATTATTCATACATTCAAAAGTGATAAGATTGCGTTGTGTTTGTTTTGAATCTTGGCGCAACACAAAAGATTCTAATTGTGCGTGATTGTAGACTTTTTTTAATTCTTTAAAATAGGACTTATTAGATTTTTTATTTGCTTGCTTTACGGCTTGTGCAAAAAGACCCAAACCAACATAAGAAAAAAATTGTTTAGGCACAGGGTCATTATTTATCCAAAAATCACCATAATACACTGGTGCAACAAAGGTATCATTATATTGTGTTTGTATAAATGGTTCAAATATTTTTTGCAAATTTTGTTGTTTAGATATTTTTTTTGAAGAAAAATGTTTTGGAGAAAAGCCAACACTTTGTGCAAAATCATCACCGTTTCCAAAAGGCAATACGCCAACGATAGGTAATGAATCTCGTTTAAAAGGCGATGAGGGTGTACGAAGAGCATTAAGTAGACTATTTAAGGTGCCATCACCGCCTAAAGCAACATAGACGTCTGCACCAAGAGAAGCGATGGAATCGAGCTCATTTTCATTATTAGTTATATAAAAAACAGCATCATCTAAAGTATCTAAAAAATATTTTTCAATAGTTTTTAAAGAAGAAATATCAACTTTATTACTATTTGCGATGAATGCAAAACGTCTTTTGGATGTCATAAATAGAGGAATTAATTTTTTTTTAAAAAAGTTACTAAAGTAAACACACCTAACAGCAAATAAGAAAAGGAAAAAGAAATAAAAGGAAAAAGAAAAAATAATTAAATGAAAAAAAGAAAAAATAATTAGATGAGAAAAAAGAAAAAATGAAAAAAAGTATACTAATTAAGTACGAGAACGTCCTCGCCCTTGAGAGAAATTTGAACTTCGTGCTCGAGACGAACCGCCTCGCTGAGACGAACCTCGCGAACCTCGATTATGACTTTGACTTCGATTATACTTTTTACATCCTGCTTGTGAATTTCTATTTGAGTCTTTGGAAGAATCATCACCAAAGGTAGGTCGTGGGCCTTGAGAAGAATTTCTTCCAGCCCGACTATTACCTCCACGACCAGAAGTTCTTTGATTATTAGTTGAACCAAAATGTCCTCTTCGTCCAAAACCGGTTCGTTCCCCAGTTCTGTTTTGTGTATTTTTTGAACGTCGATTTCCTGCACTTGGAAGTTCTATTCGTTCTAAAAAGGGTCGTTTTTTTTCAACGATATCCATGTCACTATTTTCATAAAGAACTTTATTAAAATTATCATAATCTCGATCGCTTAAAATATTAACAACAGAACCGTCTTTTCCTGCTCTTGCAGTTCGACCAGCTCTATGAATATATTGTTTTGCATCACGTGGAATATCATAATTATAAATGTGAGTTACGTCAGGAATATCTAATCCTCTTGCAGCGACATCAGTACAAACTAAAGCCAACAATTTATTTTTATGAAATTGCTTTAAAATAGCATTTCGTCGTGCTTGGGAAAGTCCGCCATGAATTTCTTGAGCGTCAAGGCCATTTTTTTGTAATCCTTTTGCCACGCTTTCTGTAATTCGTCGACTATTACAAAAAATCATAACTAAACCAGAGGTATCTTCTTTGAGTAAATGTACAAGAAGAGAAAGTTTTAAGTTGTTTGGTACCACATAATAAGATTGATTCATTTTTGAAGGATCAACATATGTTTGATGATTAATTTTTTGAGGATCTTTCATAAAGTCTTTTGCCAAATAACGAATTTCAGGAGGCATGGTTGCAGAAAACAATAATGTTTGTCGTCCTTTTAAAGGACACTGTTTGATAATTTTTGTTACATCGGGAATAAATCCCATATCAAGCATCATGTCTGCTTCATCAAGAACTAAGTGTTTTACATTATCAAGTCGTGCTGAACCTCTTTGAAGATGATCAAGTAATCGTCCAGGTGTTGCAACTATAATATCTGCTTTTTTGAGCGCATCAAATTGTGGATTAAATGATACTCCTCCATAAATTACTGCAGTAGTTAATTTTTTGAACCGGGCAAAACTATTCATTGCATCTTTTACTTGCTCTGCAAGTTCTCTTGTTGGTACTAAAACGAGAATTTGAACTCCTTTTCCAGAAGTTATTTTTTGAATAAGACCGCTTGCAAACGCAAAAGTCTTTCCACTTCCCGTAGCACTACCTGCCAAAAGATCTTTTCCTTGTAAAATCAAAGGAATTGCTTTTTCTTGAATTCCAGTTGGTTGTGCGTATCCCATGCGATCGATTGCTTGAAGCATGTCGCTATCTAATCCTAAATTAGTAAATGTTTTCATTGTTTGTTTATTTTGTTGATAAGAAAAAGTATGAATTTTTGCACTGAGTGCGTATAGGCGTTTTACTTGTTCTCATCAAGAACTCGAATGCGTGGCATCGAAGTTCTTTTCCTACTTATATTATATTGTATACGTTTTACGTATTATTTAAACTCATGCCACATAACGCCTACGTGAAAAAAGTTATAATTCAAGGAACTAGCTTCTCTTTATAAAAGGAATGGTTTATTTATAAACGAATCAACTATATTTACACCTTAAAGTGGTAACAAATAGATATATTTATAAATAAAGGCTATACGTGCAACCATATGACACAAAGAATGTTTCTAAAATTACCCGTTGCAGAAGAAAAAAATAGTGTCAACCTCAAAGAATTTTTTAAAATTTACACTAATAAAACCTTAAAAAATGAAATTCAACACAACCATATTCTTCAACAAACACAAGACATAATCGAGCAATTATCAGGAGATCAACAAGCAGACATTAAACAATTATGTAAATTTGTTAAAAGCAACACTCTTGAAGAACAACTTGTATTTTTTAAAAGAGCAGAATTATTTGCTAAAAAAAATGCTTTTAGCAATATCGAACTGTGGGCCGAAGGACTAAACGCTCAAAAAGAAGAGATTCCTTTAATGAATCCTGCAGATTACTATGAAACATATGATAATATGATAAAGAAAAAAGGAAAAATTAACGTTTTAGAAAAATATATTCCTACATTATTTGAGGAACAAAATATTAACTTTGCAACACAATGGTTAGAATTTTCAAAAAATCTTATTCAATACGGAAGTTTGGGTTTTTGCGCACATAATATCAAGATAAAAAATAATAAATATGCACACATCTCTATAAGTGCAAATCCTATGCTACACGCAGATCCAATATACAATAAAGCGATATGGAGGCCTGTTGGTGTAAATGAAGAAGATAATCAACATAATTTTTTAGTTAATGTATTTGAAGATTATTGTGCATTAGCAATTACGGAAAATAAATTATACGCAACCAATGCAGAACTTCTTAATACAACAAGACAAGAAGCTCAATCTATCTGGTACAAAAAACTAGTTAAAGCAAAAAAAGTCCCCACACCCCAACCAAACAAAGAAATATCTATGAAACAAATCCAACGAGTGAAAAAAAATAACCGAGAAATTGAATTTGAAGAAAATCTAATAACCGGAACACTCATTATGTACATAACTCAAGACAAATACTACATTCCAAAAAGATAAATCATAACCCATCCTTTAAAACATACTAATTCTACAAACATATTCTTTATAAATAAAAAATGTTTGCAAGGCGGCGTGACATTTGACATTCTAACATGGATTGTAATGCCTTTACTCATAATAATCTTACGAGTTTTGGATGTGAGTTTAGGAACAGTACGAGTAGTAACCATCAACAAAGGTTTGCGAGCAGCATCTGCAGGGATTGGATTTTTTGAAATTCTTGTTTGGCTTTTTGCCGCGCAAACAGTTCTTAATAACATGGACAACATAATATGGTTTATCGCCTACGCAGCAGGTTTTGCAATCGGAACATACATAGGTATTTGCATTTCCGACAGGCTTTCACTTGGAAAAGTTATGGTGCGAGTCATTACTAAAAATGATCCTGTAGAACTTATCAAACAATTAAAAAAACATAAGTTTAGACTTACCGCTGCAAAAACAGAAAATGATTTTAGTTCAGGACAACTCATCTTAAGCGTTATTGAAAGTAAACATTTATCAAAATATTTAGAATTAGTGCACACCTATAACCCTAAGGCATTTTATAGCGTTGAAGACGTAAAAAAAGTAAGTGACGAACATTTTCCTAAAAAAGAAAGAAAATATACTCGCCATCAAATTAAAAAAAGAGTTCCTGCAATTGGAGCAATAATTAGAAAGGGAAAATAAAACAAGCATAACACATAACCGCAATAAAAGGACAAAAAACAGAAATTCTTAGAAAGTTTTTTATGTAAATAAAGCAAATAAAAAATATGAAAAAAGAATTTGACGGAATATCATATAAAAAGAGAGGTTATAAAATTAACGCTCCAACTCTTGCATACATGACAGTGTATGGAAAAAAGCCCAATCACGCTTTAAGAGGACGCACATCGTCTGAAAAAAAAATCTGGAACGGAATAGATGTTGACATACACCTCAAAGATGAATGGCTTGAAGAACTTAATAATTTACCTGTAGAAATTAAATCTACAGATGAAGGAAAAAGTAAAGAAAGAGTAGCTTTTGTTATCTTTCGAATGCCTCAAGGAGAAGACGAACTCTATAAAAAAATGCAACAACATCTTAAAGAAGAAGAAAATATTTATGTGTCCTCAGATATTGGTATGCAAAATAGACCACGTATTTGTGTTGCTAAAGATATTATTGTAGGCGAAAACAAATGGGAAGATTGGTGGAGTTTATTAGCAACAAAAATTAAAAGAGCATACAATAAAACAACAAACAAAGATATAGCTTAGTTTGCTTGAGCATCAGGCTCTTAATCAACACAACAATAAGTAATTCAAGACTAACCTAAAAATTAAGGATTCAAATTCAGTAGATCCGTTTTTTATTTGAAAATAAAGAATAGTGCTTGTCCCAAAAGGTATACATATGTATACTGCCTTGCGGCGAATTTTTTTAAAGCAAATAAGAAGAACTGTAAAGTTCGCACTTATAATCCTTGATTCAAAAACAAAATCTATACGACCAAAGGCGATAACAAAAACACGCAGTATACCGATTTGTGCCATTCGGGACAGTCCAAAAGAATACAAAGATTTAAATAGTTATTTTGAATATAAATTCATAAATGTAGAGGTATATTTATGTCCATAATACTCATTCCCACAAATTCAAACAATCAACAAGCACAAGTTTGTTTTCATTTTGGAAAAGCAAGTCATTTTGCAATATATAATACACTAACAAAACAAATAAGATTCATTAAAAACATAGTAGATCACAATAATCCTCAAAAAAGTGCGATTGCACAACTTATTGAACAAACTAAAGCAACGATAATTCTAGCAGGACAAATAGGAGAAAAAGCAAAAAGAGAATGTAAAATACATTCTTGCAAAATATGTGAAGGTAAGCAAGGAAACATTCAAGAAATAATCAAAAAATATGAAAACGAAGAAACTAATTACAGCAACACGTAAAGCAATAAAATCAATTTTTACGTCAATACCTATAATAATAGGAATGGTTTTGCTTATCAGTTTACTCTCATCGATTTTTGGAAATGATGTATATACAAAATTGTTTACTAACAACAACATAATAGATCCGCTTATTGGAAGTTTTTTTGGAAGTATTCTTGCAGGGAATCCAATTACTAGTTTTGTTATCGCCGGCGAATTACAAAGAATTGGAATAAGTACAATTGCAATAACTGCATTTTTAGTAGCTTGGGTTACTGTTGGACTTGTTCAACTACCTGCAGAAAGCATTCATTTAGGTAAAAAATTCACATATACTCGAAACGCTTTAGCATTAATCAGTTCAATTCTAATTGCTATACTTACAACTTTGGTGGTGAGTTTAGTATGAAACGAGAAATAAAAAACCTTATTTTTTTAACAAGCATTATTTTTTTATACAGTATTATTTTTTTTATTCGACCTGAAAATATAAGTGATGCTATTACTATGGCTCTAAACATTAGTTATAGAATTCTTCCTGTTTTAGGATTTGTATTTGTTATTATGGCACTTGCAAACTATTTTTTTAATAATAAAAAACTCAAACAAAAATTACAACAACAAAAATCTTCAAAAAATTGGTTTTTCACAATTGGCGCAGGAATACTTTCTTCAGGACCCATATATGCATGGTACCCTTTACTTGAACAAGCAAAACAAAAGGGTCTTCATATAAAGTACATTTGCGCCTTCATTTATGCAAGAGCAATCAAAATTCCATTTATACCTATTCTTATCACCTATTTTGGAGTTATATATACTACAACATTACTAGTATTTTTAATTATCTTTGCCATAGTGCAAGGCATAGTTTTAGAAAAAATTATGCAACCAAAAAGACAAATATAAAAAATAAAAAATAAAAATATTTCTTCTTTAAAAAAGATTTAAAAATCACAAAGAGGAATCAAATTCACAAACTCTCACACATTGTGCAGTGCAAAAATCAGCTTCAGGATCATTTCTACAAGCAGAAGCACATTCATTAAAATGTCCACCTAAAGAAGAACATGTTTCTTCAGAAATACCTTCGCATTCGTGAGCAGAATCAATCCAGGTTCCATTTGCTTGTTCACAGGCCAAAGCTAAAGAGGTAAAATTAACTTCATCTTGATTTGATTGCGAATCTACCGTTAAAGGAGAGCATGCAACAACCACAAAACTCACCACAACTACGAGCAATAAAAATAACATTGTTTTTTTCATGGTAATTATAGGAAAGAAAAACTACTATTTAAATTAATCTCTAAACTACAACTAAAATAAAAGCTAACAAAAAAGGAAAAATAAGACAACGACACGAAAAGCATTTAAAGAAAACACGCCACTCGTACTGTATGAAATACGCACCGCACAAACGAAAACTTAATCCACACATTAATTTTAAGCGAGAAGGTAAAAAAAGTAGTGCTCGAAAATGGCCAACACAAGTTATTTGTGTGCAGTGTAAAAAAATATTTACATTACCATTTAAACCCCGGAATCCAAAGGTGTATTGTGATGAGTGTTTCAAAGAAAAAAACAATAACATATTAAAAAGAAAATAAAAATAAAAGCAGTTTAGCACTACGTTAATGTAAATCCTAATTTTTTAAACTGGGCAATATAAGGATATAATTTATTTTCTTGAATCGCATAACAACGCGAAGATAATCTAATTTCTTTTTTTTCTTCATTTACAAAAATAGGAAATGTAGAACATGTTTTTGGTCTATTCGAATTGTTATGCACCATGCATTTAGAATCTTTAAGTTGTGGACAAGAACCAAAACTATTAGCAAGATTTAAAGAGAATACATTTTCCTCTTGAATAAAACAAATATAACCATCAGCTTGTAAAGATTTTCTCTTGTCGGCAGTCAATAAAATAAGTTCTTTTTCAGTTAATAATAAAAAACCCTTTCTACAACAATATCCTTTACATTCAAGCATGCAATATGAAAAAAGAGAATTACGAGCTAAGTCCGCGAGTTGATGTATGTTCATAACTAAAAAAACTAAGAACCACATATAAAGCTTGCTAAAAAAATAAAGCAAATAAGAGTTACACAATAAAATCAGCTTTAATAACTAATTAAGTAGATAAATACTCAAATTAAGAATTGCTGCAAAGCACACCCACAATAGATAAGGAATAAACAAATACACTGCCGTTGGTGAAGTGGTGTAAGCAAAAACCATCGTCAATATGATGCTTGCAAGTAAAAAACATATTTCTATAAAAGCAAGGAGAGGAGCTTGTAAATAAAAGAAGAAAAAAGACCATAAAAAATTCAACATTAATTGTACAAAAAAAAAGAGTAAAGCTAATTTTGCATTACTAACCCATAAAAAGTATAAAGCAAGACCAATACAAATGTACAAAATTATCCAGACAATACCAAAAAGATATCCTGGCGGATTAAAGGTTGGTTTATCAAGAGTAGAATACCAAGAACCATCGCCTGTTTGAATAAAAAAACCTGAGAAAAAACCAATAGCTAAACAAAGAGCAACAGAAATAATAAGTTTATACCAAACAACCATAACACCATTTTAAGAAGAGAAGTATATAAAAGTTTCTTTGAAAAATTAAAGAAGAAAACGTGCAAGTACAGTTGCGGTAAAAAAATGATATCTAATACTACTTAAAATAGGGTTTGTCCTAAAAATCCCACGAGTAAAACTTCTACCTTACCAGCATTATTACAAAAAAGTACTAAATTATAGAAAAACTACTGCTTCATGCCCGGGTTTTTTAGAAATTTCTTGTATTCTAAATAGTACTGGTGTTGCTGGTGTAGATGTTATTAGCTAAGGCGAAGACTTACAACAAACCCTTTAAAATAATAACATTTATGTATGAAGTAACTCAATTATAAATGCATGAATGTAAAGAAAAAAAATAGTATAAAAGGAATACTTGTTATGGTAGGAATGTTTCTTATTATATATTTTAAACTTTGGCAATATATACAACCAGAACTTATAAAACCATTTATTGAACAATTTGGAATTTGGATTCCGATAATATATTGTTTACTTTATCTTATTGCAGTATTTATTCCTTATGCTGGTACTGCGATGACAGTGGTTGGAGGAACATTATTTTCCCCTCTTTTTGGAACAGCTTTAGTAATTACTATATCATCATTAGGCAGTGTTTTACCATTTCTTCTTGCAAAAAAGTTTGCTCACAAACCTATTAAAGAACGAATTGAACGTACAAAGTATAAAAAATATTTACATCACACAAACAAAAATAGTTTTATGTATATATTATACATGAGATTAATTCCTATTATACCCTACGAGCTACAAAATTATATTGCAGGAATTGTTGATATTTCAGTAAAAAAATTTATTATTGCAACATTTGTTGGTTTACTTCCAGGAACAGTTTTTTTAATATATTTAGGGAACACGCTTGTTGATGTACAACCAATAAAACTTGTTATTCTTGGAATTGTGAGTCTTATTTGCATTGTTCTACCTCTAATTCTTAAACGGTTTACTAAAGCAGAAAAAATACTTGAAGGAAAAGATGAAAAAAAGCTAAAAAAGTAAAAAAGGAGAAAAATAAAAATAAAAAAGTTACTTCTAAAAAAATTATTCATCAAAATAAGGTCGAAATCCGATAAAATCTTCCTCGAGTACAAAAAGAACATCATAAAAAGAATAAAAACTGGAAAAATGTTTTTTAAAATTAAGAAGAGCGAGACGATATTCCACTAAATCTTCAACCCATAATTCTAAAGAGAGGTCATAAAATCCTGTTAGTAAATGTGAAAAACGCAAAATACCTTTTTTTTGAAAATAAGACATAATGCGTTCAGAAGCACTACCGTCTTGCAAGCTAATATTTAAAATTACTTTTACCCAACCAAGTTGAATAAGATTTATATGCACACCATATCCCACAATAAAACCATCACGTTCTAAATGCTTTATATTTTCAGCAACATTTTTTGCTGATCGATATACGTCCTTAGAAAGATCAACTGCAGAAGTTCTAGCATTTACTGATAACTTTTGAAGAAGATGTTTTTTTAAAGGCGTGAGAGGATATTTTTTACAAGGTTTAGAGTTTCCAAAAAAAACAATGGACTTCTTATGAGTACGAAAAATACTTCGATGAAAATAAACCACCGGATGTATTTCTTTTCGAAGTAAAATCGAACCAAATTCACTTTTGAGTTTCATAAACATATCATAGAGTTTAATAGGATGATCACATAAAGTTAAAAAAACAATCTCAAAAACACCATCACACCTTATTATTGTCACTAAAGAGAGTTCTTTTTTAATAAATTGTATAAGTTTTTTTTCATTTTTAACAGTAGTGTGTTGTAATTTAAGATAAACTTTATACATTTGTAAAGAAAGTTTAGAATAGTCAACAATAGCATAAGAACTTAACAAAAAATTATCATCTTCAAAAGCACGAATACGATAACGTACACGTTCTTTACTCAAACCAACGTCACGAGAAATCTGTGAAAATGTTTTACGCGCATTACCGTCAAGGACGTGAAGTATTTTTTCATCAAGTTTTTTTAATTTCATTTACACATCCTAAAAAATTCAGCAGAATATAAAACTTTCGTAAATTATTACTAAAAATTACTTTTTAACAGTAATTAATGTAATAATGAGTAAAAATAAGAAGAGTACTTTTTTAAGAAAAGATTCCTTATAATATATTGTCTAAAAAAGAAAGGCATCTTAGAAGAGGGGAAATCATGGGAAGTGAAAATAAAACAAATCAATACAAGGAGATCATCCGACAGGCGATGAAAAAAGAAATAGCGCCCCGTCAAGCAAATGATGAAAGAAACATTTACAACAAAGAAGCCAGAGAAAATATGCTCAAAGAAGACGGGATTGATCCTCATGAAGAAGCATTCATGAGAGGTTATGAAAAATAATTAAAAAAAATGGAGAGATAACATGGAAAAGAAAAGAATAATCAGAGAAGAAAAAGGATCTAAAATAGGTAGAATTTCGTTCATTATTGGTTTTGGATTGGCAGCAATCATAGCGCTTTTTAGTGCAACAGCAGTACCTGCTTGGACAATATTTACTATTGCAATCCTTGGAGTTATTGTAGGACTACTTAACATCACTGACGAGGAAGTAAAGACATTCCTTATAGCAGCTATTGCTTTTATCATAAGTTTTCAAGCGTTAAGTACAGTCTTATCAAGTCTTGCGTTTGGGTGGACAGCAATTCCAACATTTTTTGGATTAATGAACGTGTTTATCGCACCTGCAGCAGCAATTGTTGCTATTAAAGCCTTGTTTACTACAACGCGAAGATAGACAATAAAACAAGTAAAAAGCTATCAACCTACAAGTGAGTTGACTAAGCACATTTGTTTTTTTTTATACATGCTAATATTTACCAAATTCACTTAAAAAAAAAAAAAAAAAAAAAAAAAAAAAAAAAAAAAAACGCAAATAACCACCTAACAAAAATTGATTAAGATAATAAAAAACATGAAATAAATAATAAATGACAAGAGGTATGAATTGAAATGAAAAATGATGAACCATTACATATCCTTCCAAGAAAGGAAGGCTGGGCAGTCAAACGTGAAAATACTAAACGAGCTATAAGAGTATTGCCAACAGAAGAGCTTGCAATTGAGCAAGGTAAATATCTTTCAAGAGGAGAATCAGCGGTGTTTGTACACAATACAGACGGAAAAATTAGAAAAGGTTTTATCCCTAAAAAATTCAAAACAATCTCAATTGAAAAACTCTCAAAATTAAGTACTAAACGAATACACGTGCTTCCACGAGAAAAAGAATGGATGGTAAAAAAAGAAAATAGAAAACAACCATCAAAAACCTTTAGCAAAAAATTTCAAGCCATACGTTACGCTCATGAACAAGCCGATAAAAATGGAGCAATAATGGTTATACACAATGCAGATGGAACAATAAGTCATATGGATCTTCCGCCTCATGGCCAAACACTACTAGCGAATTTATTACATTTACGTTAAGTGAGTTGATGCATATATGAAAATAACAAAACATGCAAAAAAAACTGGTTTGGCAATTTTTTTTATACTAAATATAATGGTAGGGATTTTAATCCTCTCATTTCCGGATTTACTAGGTATAATTTTTGGAAGTTATTTAGTTGTTGTAGGTATTGCAGGATTAATTAATAGTATTACATAAAAAAATGTAATAATCTGTGCAATAAAAAAAAAAAAACAGTATAAAAAAGGAAGCTCTAAGAGCAAAAAAATAAACAGGATGTGAAAAAATGCCTTATAATAAAAAATCAGAATTACCTGATCAAGTTAAAGAAAATTTGCCGCCTCACGCAGAAGAAATATACAAAGAAGCGTATAATAGTGCGTGGGATCAGTATAAAGATCCTAAAAAAAGATATGGGACAGCTAGTCGAGAAGAAGTCGCCCACAAAGTTGCTTGGAGCGCAGTAAAAAAAGTTTATGAAAAAAATCAATCGGGAAAGTGGGTAAAAAAATAGGAGGTATTAACTTAAGATGGTTAGTGAATTATTAATTGTAGGTATTATTAATCTTTTAGTAGGAATAATTATTCTTACTGTAAAGGGCAGTTTAAGATTTATTGTTGGAGGTTATTTGCTATTAACAGGTGCGTTAATGCTACTAATACCATTACTAACTTAAGAGATAAAAAGATGAAAAGAATAAAATTAACATAATCTAAAAAAAGAGAGGATATTAATAATGGATGAACAAACAATGGGAAAACAACAACGATACGAATTACCACCACTACCCTACGAATATGATGCGTTAGAACCTCATATAAGCAAGGAGACTCTTAAAGCTCATCATACCATGCATCACAAAGGTTATGTGGAGAAGGCTAATGCCAACATTTTTGAGCTTGAAAAAGCTCGTAAAGAAACAAACGCGAACATACAACGCGAAGTAGTTGCAGAAAAACTTGCATTTAACGTTTCAGGTCACTTTTTGCACACACTGTATTGGAAAAATTTACAATCTAGTAGAAAAGGTAACGAAACAGATATACCTGTAGAAATAATAGATGCTCTTAAAAGCGAATTTTCTTCTTTTAAAAAATTCGTAGAAGAATTCGAAGAAGTTACTTTAGCGCAGCGTAGCTCAGGATGGACTGTTCTTGCGTTATGCCCCACAACAAGAAGACCTATTATTCTTACTGTTAAAGAACACCATCAGCAAATAGTTTTAGGGTTTATACCATTGCTTGTTATTGATGTGTGGGAACACGCTTACTATTTAGACTATCAAAACGATAAAAAATCATATATGAAAAATATATGGAACCTTATCAATTGGGAAGAAGTCAACAGTAGGTACCTTAGGTCACTAAAAAATCTTAAGACAAAAGAAAAAAATCAACAGTCGGCATTAAAATAAAAAAATAGGAGGAGATATAATGTTAAAAAAAGGAAATATTGGATATACTATCAAACCAACAAATATAGATATCGGTGAACGATGGATAACAGTTGAGTTAGAAAACATTTCACGTAATGCGTTGCAAAATCTTTCTGTGAAAATACAGTCATTAGATACGTTTGGAGTGGAAGTAATTGAAGGAAGTAGGTTTATACCACAACTTGTGCCTGAAACAAATACAGCCGTTCATTTTAGAGTAAAAGCATTATTTACGGCTCGCGTATATGTATCAATTGAAGGTTATGAAAACGACGAACCATTTTATTGGGAAAGTATGCCTCAACGTTTAAAAGTCAATGAAGATATTGCAGAAATAGCATATTTTATTACTGAAAATAAACCAAAAATTTTGCTTGATGATAAAGTTGAAAGCGAAATTGGCATACTATCAAAACAAAACATCAAAAATCTAAGAGTAGAATTTTGGGTAGAAGATCCAGAGTATCTGATTGAAGAAGTAGACATGACAACTATAGAAAATATGTCAGCAGGAGATATGAAGATTGTTAGTACAACATTTACTCCAGAAAAAAAAGGAGTTTATACAATCTACGCATACATCTATAAAGGAATACGAAGATTAGGTACAGAAAAAATGTTTATTCTCGTGGACTAAACATAGTTAGTACTACAAACGAAAACAACGAGTTTTTCTGAAAGAGCGATGGAAAAATCATTTGTTAAGTATTTGCAAGAACGAGGGGTTGCTCGAAATCCACGTGTAGCAGCGGCGTTTCGTGCAATTAATAGAGGAGATTTCATGCTAGAAGGTTCTCTTGAAGCAGACATCCCCTTTCCCATTCCTGCTGGACAGACTATTAGTCAGCCCTATACTGTTGCGTTCATGCTGGATAAATTAGAAGTTGAACCAGGTATGAAAGTTCTTGATGTGGGTAGCGGTAGTGGATGGACAACAGCGCTTCTAGCTCATATTGTGGGTGAAGAAGGAGAAGTAGTAGGAATAGAGATTAAAAGAGAATTAGTAAAATTTGGAAGAAAAAATATTTCCAAATATGAACTGAATAATGCAAAAATACTTCCTGCAAAAGAAGGAATACTCGGGTTACCAGAAGAAAGTCCTTTTGACAGAATTCTCGTCTCTGCAGCAGCCAAAGGTGAAGCACCTAGAGAATTCATTGATCAACTCGCTGAGGGCGGCATATTAGTTATCCCCGTCGACAACAGAATTGAAAAGATAACGACGCAAAGCAAAGAAATTTTTGAAGGATTTACATTTGTTCCACTACAACAGAAATCCTTTTAGACCAGTTTGTTGTTACAGTTTGTTTATACTTGTTTATAGTATATTTTCTGCTTACTATTACTAAATTTACAAGAAATCCGAACCTTACCTCTTATGAGGTTTTTACTCATATTTAATGTGTTCCATTTCGTGAACCCATTATATTTAAATAAAATGAAATAACCCTCCTTCAAGAACAGATTCAAGCTCAAGAGAAAAAAATGGAACAAATGATGGAAATAATGAAAACACTAAAACTAGAACAAAGATACAAAGCAACAGAACCAATAACAGTAATTTTAGAAAGAGAGTAATACACTCTCCGAGATTCTACCTAGTATCATCAGAACTTAAATGCTCTTGGTGATGCTTGTTGAAATATTTAGATGAAGAATTCTTAATTCAAGAAAAGGAACGACTTTTAATGGAATACAATTGCGAAACATTAACTGAAGTTCAAGAAGTTCTCAAGGCAAGAATAAAGATAAAAAGTGAATTTGGAAAGAAGAGTCCTCCCAAATCGCTTTTACATAGATAGCCCCACCCGGATT
>JBKHAG010000028.1:0-6948 GCA_046543005.1 Candidatus Woesearchaeota archaeon
CTATTTCTTTTTAATTCTTCTTCGAATTTTTCAGAATCTTTTTTAGAAATAGTTTTTAGAAAATTTTAGCTTAATGGTTTGTATTTATTTTTTTATTGCTTTTTCTAAAACAATACTTTTAAAAATCAATATCATTCTCTATTGACTTACTTGCTCCGGTCGCATAGTCTGGTATTGCGCAGGATTGCTAATCCTGTTCCTTTGGAAGCATGGGTTCAAATCCCATCCGGGGCGCCATTTCTTTCTTTTTAGAATTTGAGTTTTATTTTTTTGTTTGAGGGAATTGGCATTTGTAATAACGAAGTAATGTCTAGTCGCTCTACAAATCCTTTTTTTGCTGCCATATTCTTTTTTATCACCATAAAATATAAATAGTAGAATGTATTGTATATTATTTTGATGAAAGAAATTTTTGATGATGTAAGTTTTTCGTTACGTAATTATCATATGTATGGTCAATACGTTAACGATGTAGTTTTAGAAAACAAAGACGCTAATTCTTTAGAAATAAACGTCTTAACAAGCATGCCTTCTAAACAAAAGCGTTTGTTTGTAAAGGATTGTTTATCTAAAATTTCTAAAAATTATGCTCGTCAAGGATATGGTTTGTGTTTTAATCTCTATAATACTCTTTAAGTTTGGTAGTGTTTTGAACACCGAAACCTTTTTAAATAACTTCATGTTTTAGCCAGTAAAGATAATTCTTTATGATCTTATTAATTGAGTTAGGGTGACTCTATGACTGAAAATACATTAAAAACAGGAACTACAACCGTTGGTTTGCGCTGTAAAGATTGTGTTGTTATGGCAGCAGATATGCGCGCGACTGCAGGATATTTAATTGCAAATAAAAATATAGAAAAAGTGTTTGCACTAACAGATAATATCGCAATAACTATTGCAGGAAGTGTTTCTGCAATTCAAGTAATTACTAAATATTTACGCTCAGAAATCAAGCTTCGAATGCTTCGAAGTGGTCGAGAATTCTTAGTAAAAGAAGTTGCTAGTCTTCTTCGAAACTGGGTATACTCTATGATTAGACATTCAGGTGGAATGGATGTTTCTCATTTTTTAATCGGAGGAAGTGATAGGGAAGGAGTTTGGTTATACGATTTATTCCCTGATGGTTCACTTACTTTACTTGAAGATTATGCAACAAGTGGTTCTGGCTCATCATACGTATATGGTGTTTTAGAGTCAAACTATAAACCCGATCTTTCTGAACAAGATGGTGTTGATTTAGCAATCAAATCTATTGATGCTGCTCTTCAACGAGATATCGCTTCAGGAAACGGACTCAACGTGTATGTTGTTGATAAAAATGGCGCACGAAAAGTTGCTACCAAACGCGTGAATACTCACGTGCAATAAAATTAATTAAAAATTAGCTTTGATAGTCATTTTTTGATTGTCAATTTTTTATTTTTATTATTGTTTATTCGATCAATTCTTAACGTGTAAACAATATGTTTGAAATAGTATATTAGTTTAAGAAAAATATTTTCTGAAACGGTGTTTTTATTAAACACTATCAAAAACGAACTGCGTGTTGCAACAAATTGCGCATATCTTTGATTAAACACCAAGATATCGGAAAAAATATTTTTTATTTATTTATGAAAACTATCTCTAGGAGGAAAAGCACATGGTTGCTGAAATTATAAAAGAAATTTTTAAAACTGTTCCAAAAGAAAAAATCACTGATGCTGGTTTTGAAGGTGCAAACATTGTATTGTACACTAAAGATGAATCCTTTTTCAAAAATGATGGCGGCGTTATTCGTAAAGCCGTTGGTATTGTAAAAAAAAGAATAGAACTTCGTCCAGATCCTTCCCTTTGTATGGATATGGAACAAGCTCGAAAATTTTTCAAAAAAATTATTCCGCAGGAAGCTCAACTTGGAAACATAGAGTTTGATCCTCAACGTTCTGTTGTTTTTATGGAGGCTGAAAAACCAGGAATGGTCATAGGAAAGTCCGGAGAAACCTTTAATGAAATTAAACATAAAACATTTTGGGTTCCTGATGTAAAACGCTCACCT
Source organism: Candidatus Woesearchaeota archaeon (assembly GCA_046543005.1). GTDB lineage: Archaea > Nanobdellota > Nanobdellia > Woesearchaeales > SKGA01 > SKGA01. The sequence goes on from JBKHAG010000028.1 coordinate 2,042, forward strand.
CCTATTCGTTCATCAATTATTGATAATATTAGAGGCGTATTATATGAGCATTCAGATTATAGAAAAAAATTCTTAAATAAAGTCGGAGAACGAGTATACAATGGGTGGCTTCGTCAAAAAAAAGAAGAGTGGGTAAGAATTACCTATTTAGGTGCGGCAAGGCAAGTAGGACGTTCAGCCCTTCTTTTACAAACACCTGAATCACGTATACTTCTTGATTGTGGACTTGACCCCTCTTCTCTTGAAGGAGCGTATCCTTTTTTAGAAGCTCCTGAATTTAGAATTGAAGAACTTGATGCAGTAATAATTAGTCACGCACATTTAGATCATAGTGGTTTTTTGCCTTATTTATTTAAATTTGGCTACAAAGGTCCAGTGTATTGTACTGCGCCTACTCGAGATATTATGTCTTTACTTCAACTTGATGTTGTAAAAATAATGGTTGGAGAAGGAAAAGACCCAATTTATACAAGTGATGAAGTGCGAGAAGTGGTAAAAAATACTATCACTCTTGATTTTGAAGAAGTAACTGATATCACGCCTGATGTTCGTTTAACATTTTATAATGCAGGTCACATGTTAGGAAGTTCTATGGTTCATTTACACATAGGAAATGGACTTCACAATTTATTGTACACTGCTGATATAAAATATGCAAAAACAATCTTGCCTCCTGCAGTTACTAAATTTCCTCGACTTGAAACTATGCTTATTGAAGCAACATATGGGGGTAAAGATAATATTTTGCCACCTCCTAAAGATCAAGATAAATACGTTGCAGATCTTATTAAAAAAACTGTTAATAGGGGTGGAAAAATTCTTGTTCCTACGCTTGGTTCAGGTAGGGGTCAAGAAATGATTATCCTTGTAGAACGAATGATTCGTGAAGGTCTCATACCAAATATTCCTGTGTATATTCATGGTATGGTGTGGGATATTACTGCAATTTATACAGCGTATCCAGAACAACTTTCTAGTTCTGTGCGAACACAAATTTTTCACAAAGACAATAATCCTTTTCTTGCAAAAAATATTAAAAGAGTAGGTAGTAAAAAAGAACAACAAGCACTCATTGATGATGATACTCCTTGTATTATTCTTGCAACGAGTGGTATGCTTGTTGGTGGTTCAAGTGTTTCTTATCTAAAAGCGCTTTGTGAAAATCCAAAAAATACGCTTATTTTTTCCTGTTATCAAGCAGAAGGCTCTTTAGGAAAACGAATTTTAACCGGTGAACGAGAATTTAGTGAAGCTGTCGGACCTAATAAAACAGAAACTTATACAATTAATATGGAAGTTGCAAAAATAGAAATTTCTGGTCACGCCGACAGACGTGAACTCATGAATTTTGTTTCACGTTGTAATCCTAAGCCTAAACGTATTTTAGTAAATCATGGAGAGCCAAGTCGGATTATGGATTTGGCAAGTAGTATTTACAAATCGTTTAAAATTGAAACTATGGCTCCAAGAAATCTTGACAGTATTCGTTTACGTTAATTTCCCCCTTTTTCTTTTGCGTTTGTTTTTGTGTTTGTTTAAATCAGATATTTTTTCGCTTAATTGTAACAACGTATTGCTAAAAATATATTATCTCTGAGTAAAAATTCTTTTTTTTGACCTTTTCATTCTTGAGTAATTATACTCTGCAATAGTCTCTTTTGAAAAGATAAACGTTTAAATAGCTCCCGCTTCTAAGTATATGTACGAGGTTGTTGTGAACCTCATAATGTGTGTATTACTTGCAGATGTTTAACAGAATTGTTACATTTTCAAAAAACAACGAGGTGTTTTTTTGGCAGATATAAGTTACGAAGCAAAAATAAATAATCAATCCTTAACGGATTTCTTTTCTCCCTTTGAAGAAGAGGAGTAGATTTTGATGTAAGAGCCCTCTACAACCCAATTCGGGTTCTTACATCCCTTTTACTTTTATAGTATTCTTATTTTCGTACTATTCTTATTATTTTTATTCTATGCTCTATTATTTGTTTAAGGTATTTTTTTTCAACTATTTTATATTACTTGCATTTTTTTTTATAAAATGCCAAGACTTAAAAGTAATGAGTTATTTTTCTCAACACAACCAATATAGGTGAAATTATGGCACAAAAAGTAGAAAAAGGAAATTATGTTGAAGTTCATTACACAGGTACTTTTGATGATGGTTCTGTATTTGATTCTTCTCAAGGCAAAGACCCTTTAGGCGTTTTAGCAGGTGAAGGAATGCTTATCAAAGGATTTGATCAAACTCTTTTAGATATGGAAGTAGGTCAAGAAAAAGAAATTACTATTACTCCTGAAGAAGCGTATGGTCAAAGAAACGATCAGCTTATTCGTTCAATTAAAAAATCAGATATTGGCGGCGAATTAAAACCAGAAGTTGGTATGATGATTGGTGTTCAAGCACCTACAGGTCAAACATTCCCTGCAGTAATTACAAAAGTAGAAGATGAAACAGTAGAAATTGATGCAAATCATCCTTTAGCTGGAAAAACACTTCATTTTAAACTTAAATTAGAACTTGCACGTGAGCCAACTCAGGAAGATATGAAAAAGTTCGCACCTCAAGAAAATGCTTGTTCATCATGTTCTGAAGATTCTTGTGATTCTTGTGGGCCTGAAAAAGCAGTTCAAAACGAAGAAGCTAAAGAAGCACCAAAAGAAGAACAATCCAAAAGTGATGAACCTTCTGTTGAAGACAAATTATAAGTCTTTTTTTATTTTTTATTTTATTTTTCTATTTCTTTTAATCACGTACACTTTTAATTTTTTTACCCTATTTTTACTTCTAAATTAGATAACATATATTTTTAAAATATTGCCTCATTTGTTACTTCATGTCTTTATCTTACTCTTTAAAGAAAGTTAAAAAAGACGTAGTTGGTTTATTTAAACAATCGCCTCATGATTTTAAACGAACTATGGCTGTATCTGTGGGTGCGGGCTTAGGAGCTTTTGCTTTTCCTTATTTGGGAGTGGGTGAAGCTATTTCTATTTTTGGTTTTACTTATGTTTCTTCAGCCTTGGCGCCGCCCTCTTTGACTTCTTGGAATCGTTTCTTAAAAAAGCATGATATTTTTGAAAAGAAAAAAATTCCCTGGAAGAACTATCTTGCAACAGGTTCTTTATTTATTGGCGCAGAAGTTCTCGTTTTGAATAATTTTACAAAACATGTAGGTTCAGTTGATAATTTCGTCAATAATTTTATGTATACACCTGATTTTCGAGAAGTTATCTTTTCTAATGCGTATTCTACTTTTTGGTCTGTGCGTGCTGCTAGTTATATTTTGAGTTCATTTATTGGCCTAAAAAAATCACGTTTTAATGATCGTGTACTTCGCGCTTTATCCAAAAAATATTCTTATGTGGAATTTTATGAGGGTTTGGATTATATTGCTAAGGCTAAGGCTTACTCTGATAATAAAGGCATTTTATCTCCTTATTTAGCGGAAAAAATGGTTGAATTTCCCCAAGAAGTTTTATCTTTGGCTTTGCGTCATGTTCAAAGAAATGGCTTAACACAACCTGATGATAGTTATCTTGGTAAAAAAAATGTTTTTACTTTTGTATCTAAGCATGATGCTCCTTTAGAAAATTTTTTATTCTCATTTGGTTATGGTATTGACAAAAGAATACCTTTATTTTATGCAAAAAAATTAGTTGAGTCTCAAGAAGATTTAGAAATTGGAGTAAAATCTTTACTTGCTCATTATTTTTCAATAACAGGTTTTGACGACTTATCCGATAAACTTTACGAAGGACTTGCAAAAGATTTACAACAAGAATCCTTTACCTTGCAGCCACACGCGATGAGCACGACAAAAACCTTACAAAAAATTGTTGCAGAAAATGAATCCTTATCTTCTTCTCTTTTGAAACGATTGTACTTACCTTCTCAAAAAAACGAGGCCTATACCGAATTTTTATTACAAAAAGAATTAAGCAATCTTGATGGTACTATTCGAGCTCCGCGAGCATTTGGTTTTTTCTCAAACAAGAACAATGCAGGTTTTTATGAACAACACTTATATGATAAAACTTTTAGAGACTATATTACTTCTTTATCTAAATTTTCTCCTAAAAAAATTAAGTTATTATCTGATTATGTTTGGTCTTTGCGTGAAGATTTGCTAGATAAAGTAAATTCTTCAAGTGGTGAAGTTGGCGATATTTCTTTACAACAAAAATATTTGTTCTCAAATACTACTTTTCTTTCAAAAGATATATTGTATCAAGCAATACAAATTTTAGAACAAGGAAATTTTCAAAAAAGTTTTTTATTTGATTATCATATTGATAATTTATTAATTCAAGAAACACTTCAAAAAACAAAACCTGTTTTGTATAAAATCGATACTTCTTTGAAAGGAAAAACATATTCTGTTATTGATATGGTAAATTTTTATGGATTGCTCACGCCTTTACTTGAACAAGAAAATATGTTCACTAACAATCAATCAAGAGTTTTTTTAAAAAATTCTTTTGCAGAATTGCAAGAGTCCAAAATGGCTTCTGCTGATTGGTTTACTGGAGTTGCAGCAGCATATGTGTTAAAAACAGAATCTTGGATGCAAGCATGGTCAAAACAACCAAAAAATTCATTTCATTATACTAATCGTTTAGCTCAATTACGTCATGGTCGTCAAGCTGTTAAAGCACTACATTCTCCTTCTACTTTTTTAACATACTCATTATCTGCATCTTTTATATCTCAAACAAAGAATTTAGAACAACGATTGTGATTTTTCTTTTGTACTACTTCTTATTTGATCTTAACTTCATCGGCCTTGTTTGAAAAGGAGTCTTTATGTATACTGCCAATTACAACAAAAACAGTAATCTGGCTATCTACTTACTTGTTCACCGCTCGCCCGTTATTTGTCCCAAGGCGATAATAATAATAATAA
>JBKHAG010000010.1:0-30510 GCA_046543005.1 Candidatus Woesearchaeota archaeon
GTATACTGCGCGTTTTTGTTATCACCTTTGGTCGTATAAATTTTGTTTTTGAATCAAGGATTATAAGTGCGAACTTTACAGTTCTTCTTATTTGCTTTAAAAAAATTCGCCGCAAGGCAGTATACATATGTATACCTTTTGGGACAGCGCCATTAAATAATAACCTTTATAAACCCTTTGCGGTTTCTCCACCACTATGGTAGACAGAGTAGGTGGTTTCAGACGAAACACACGATATAAAATGCGAAAAAACGTTCGTTCTCGAGGTAAAGTTAGCTTGCGACGGTTTTTACAAACTTTCAAAGTTGGTGATCGAGTACGTTTAGCAGCTGAACCTGCATATCAAAAAGGTATGTATTTTCCACGATTTTATGGAAAAATTGGAACAGTTACTAAAAAAGTAGGAACGTGCTATGAAGTAGCAATTACTGATTTTACTAAAAAGAAAATAGTGGTTGTTCATCCAGTACATCTAACAAAGGCCTAATTTGGGTTTATTAAATGAGGAAACTAAATGTTACGTCCAGAAATTCTTAAAAAAGAACCATTAGCGGTTGCACAAGTAAAAGATATCTTGAAAAAAACTCAAAAACGAGATGAAGAATTAACATTTCGTGGTGGAAAAACTCAAGAGCATGTTAATGAAGTTCCTACAATTAGCGTAACAAAAACTAAAGAACTCAAAAAAAAGCTTTTGGATCTTCAAATTCCTCGATTAAAAGAAGAACATGTTATCAAACTTATTGATACCTTTCCTGTTAATTCTGATCACGCAAAAATTATTCTTTCAGGATTTAATATTACACTTACAGGTGAGAAGCTAAAACAAATAATTGATGTTTTAGATGATTATCGTCCTGTCAAATAACTTTTTTCTTTCTTTTCTATGTTTATGTATTGTCTGTAATATTCTTTAATTTTTTTTTTTTTACTTTTCCTTGCTTTTTAGGTTATATATGCTTGTTGGTGAATTTTTGATTTTTGTTAGTTCGTATGTTTTTATGTGTTATTTGATAAATTTTTGATTTTTGTTAGTTCGCATCTTATATGCGATACTTCGAAAATCTTTGATTTTCGTTAAGTATTTAAGCAAGCGATACTCTTGGATTTAAACGGAGGGAATTATGCAAAACGAAAAACCACGAGAAACAGAAGCAGTAATCTTAGATTTTTTAAAAAATGGATATTCTAATGATGCTCGACCAAGTCACATGAAGACGCCAATAGCGCAAGCTATAGGAAAAAATAATCTCGCTTTACTAGAATTAGTTCCTCGTAAAGATATTTTTCTTCAACCTTATGAAGAAGTATATATTGGTGATGAAAAAAGAGATCGCATTCATCATGTGATTGGAAAAATTCCTCTTTCAAAATTATCTTCAACTGCTCGCGCAGAGCTTGATCACGTAGTTAAACAAATTGTTCAAGATAAAGAATCAGAATTTATTGCGTTTTTTAACAATAGTCAACCACTTAGTACGCGTATGCACAGTTTAGAACTTTTGCCTGGTCTTGGTAAAAAACACATGTGGGAAGTTGTTGAAGAACGACGAGCCGGACCATTTACTAGTTATGAAGATTTAAAAACACGAGTAAAACTTATTCCTAATCCTCAAAAACTTATTGTTAATCGGATTCTTAAAGAATTAGAAGGCTCTGAAAAATATTTATTATTTGTTAAATAAGGCTTTTTTTAAAATTTTTTTGACTTTTTTATTGTTTTCTTTTATTTGACAAAGTTTTTTAAAGATTTCTTCCTTTTCTTTTTTTATGTCTTTTACAAAAAACTATTTGAAGCGAAACCACCTTGTTTATTCTTGCCCTTCATTGCCCAAGAGCAATCTTGACACACTACCTCGTTTATCTCTTCGAGAACTTGTTTTACGAACACCTTATGATACCTTAGTTTTTTTACCAAATAAGGGTAATTCATTATCTCGGGTTGTTGATTGGTTGGATAAATTTCGCTTATATGATGTTATACCTATTTCGCCTACTTTTTCTTCAAATGAGGCTTGCTTGCTTAGAAAATTAGAAAATAATAATGTTATTAGTGCTTCTTCTGATATTGATGCGTCTTCTCATAGATGTCTTATCAAAGGTGTTAATTATGATTTAACGCAAGTTTTTGCATATAAAACATCAATTGGTTTTAAGCCGTTTACTTTATGTTTTTTAGATACTAATCACGAACATTTATAAATGGACTTTATTTTCTGCAGTGTAGTTTTTTCGAATGTGGACGATGGCTTGTCTGAACGAAATTACTAGTAATTAAAAACAAATATAATGGAGGCCAAAAATGGGAATGTATAAATACATCCGAGAAGCATATAAAAATCCTAGAAAAAATTTAGGTGACGATTATAAAGAATTTCTAATTCAATTACGTCGAGAACCAGTTACAACACGAATTGCACGACCTACTCGTCTTGATAGGGCGCGATCTTTAGGTTATAAAGCAAAACAGGGAATAATTGTTGTTAGACGACGAACTTCGCGTGGAGGGCATACACGTCCAGATATTAAAGCAGGACGTCGACCAAAAGCGAATTCTCAAAGAAAAGTTGTAGGTAAATCTTACCAACAAATTGCAGAAGAACGTGTAGCTCAAATGTATGTGAATTGTGAAGTGTTAAATTCATATTTAGTAGCAGAAGATGGAAAAAATAAATGGTTTGAAATTATCTTAGTTGATAAAACTCATCCTGTTATTCTTAAAGATAATAAACGAAACTGGATTTCCCTTCAAAACGGAAGAGCATTTCGTGGTTTAACAAGCGCTGGTAAAAAAAGCCGAGGCTTATATAATAAAGGTAAAGGTGCTGAAAAAATCCGGCCTTCCACTAAAGCTAAAGGTGGGAAGCGAAGCTAATTACAGATTGTTGCGTGCAGGGTTTTGTACACAATATTTTTCTTTTTTATTTTTCTCTATTTCTTATTTAGCGCATAATTAACACGCAGCGCGTATGCTGGAACAATGTCTAAAAAACCTCCTGCAATCGAACAATTTGCAACAATTTCTTTTGGGCCTAAATATACAAGCGATGCATAATCTTTGGTTTTAGAAATATAATTAATCATAAAAGGAATTTTAAGAAATGTAAGTTCTGCAATGCTTGTAGCAACACCAACAGAAAATAAAAAATCACTGCCTGACATATAACAAAGTGAAGAAAAAGGTCCTAATACTGCATCAATACAATCAAGGCGTTTTGCCTTTTTACAAAGCCGTTGCTTGTCGTGTTGACTGATATATTGTTCTAAGCTCATATATTGTTTTATGTTGTCTTGTTTAAAATACTCTTTTGATATATTTTCGAAACATTTGCAAGAGAATTTTTCTAAAAAGAAATATTTATAAAGCGTTTGTTTGTTCTTTGAATCACCAGAATTTTTTCTGGGCCTGTGGTCTAGTGGCTACGCACTAGAATCGATAGATTCGTTGGCATATGCCAATTGCGCCATATATGACAGTGCCCTTACAAGGCATTGATCCCCGGTTCGAGTCCGGGCAGGCCCACCATATTTTTTTTCAAATCAGTATATAGTTTTGTTCAACGGACTCGAACGTCTGCGAAATTCTTTGAATTTCTTGAGTTATGTCGCTGTGTTCATAACAGTCCGGGCAGGCCCACCATATTTTTCTAATTCTGTTTTTTCATTCCTGACGAGAAACGGGTACCGAACGTAACCAAGTGACGTGACGTGATGATGTCTGAGAGAGTTCTGGGCGAGTGTCTTTGTTTTTATTTTTATTTATTCGATTACATCTCTCCAGCAGTATACTAATCACTACATTTATATACTTGTTCTCCTCATTGATTTTGTACAGGGTGTGAAGATAACGCTATGTTAGTGCCTAATAAGTATTTTCGGTATCTTTAAAAATATGGTGTGTTCTCACATTTTGTTTTAAGATATATGTATGTCTAAGCGACGCTTAATAAATTCAGCTCACTGTTTATCAGGGTTTTGGCTTTTGCTTAACTGCGTTGGTAAAAACATCATACCTGTCTTTTTTGGTGCAAGCAATGAATACTATTCTTCAACAACGACCAGCGGACTCGCGTCAATCACATGAAAAAGTAGTTGATATAATTTTTAAAGAAGATGATTTAAATTGGAAAGATCTTATCTATAATGTTGTTCGTGAAGAAGGGATGAACCCTTGGGATGTTGATGTTTCTTTACTTTCAAAAAAATTTATTGATATGATTGATACTTTAAAAGAGATGGATTTTAGAGTCTCTGGAAAAATGGTTTTAACTTCAAGTTTACTTCTTAAACTTAAAAGTGACAATTTGATGAATGATGGTTTTGGAGCTCTTGATGCATTAATTAATGGCCAAGAAGAGTCAGTTGACCAGGAGTTTCAAGAAGATAGTTTTGAATATGAACAACACGAGCTTCAACAATTTCTTAATGATGAAAAAAAACTCGTTGCTCGAACGCCACAACCTCGTGAGAGAAAAGTATCGGTCTTTGATTTAGTAACAGCATTAGAACAAGCACTAAGCACAGATCTTCGACGCCAAAGAGTATTATCTCAACAAGATGTTAAAAAAGAACAACAATTAACACAAGGAAAATCAACTTTTGATTTGGCAAACGCTATGACTACTTTGCAATCTAAATTAAAATCCTTTTTTTATAATAAAAAAACAACTGTTTTTTTCAAAGATTTACTTCCTCAAAATTCATCAAAACAAGAAACAGTATTTACTTTTCTTCCACTTTTACATTTAGAAAATCAACAAAAAGTAGAAATGAATCAAAAAGATCATTTTGGACCTATTGCAGTAACACTTTTTGATAAATAATATGGACGGTAATTTTATGTCTCAAACAAGATTTTTATGGCGACTTGCAATCTTTTTTACTATTATAGCTTTATTTACAGCAACAAGTCTGTACCTTTCACAACCACTTTCTCAAGACGTACTCACTGCAGCCGTAAGTAGCCATCTTCCTGAAGCGTATGAGCAAAATATCTCGCAACCGCGAGTATTTTTTGTAAATGAAAAAGGTTTTGTTGAAGATGTAGGTATATTGTATGCTGATGGAAGCATACAAAGATAATTTTTTTACTTGCTTATTCTATGTTTGGTTAATCATATTTGCGTCGTATTTTTTTTATACAATTCCTTTTTTCCGTTGTTTTTATAAAGGGGCTCTTATTCGTGAATTGTATGCATGTAGCAAAAATTCATATTCAAGGAAATAGTCTTGTAGGATTATATATTGTTCCAACAAATGATGTAGTTCTTGTTGGCCAAGAAGTCCCTCAAAGCTTAGATGCGACTCTAGAAGAAGTATTTGGCGCGCCTGTTGTGCGCTTTACTGTAGCTGGAGCTTCATTAATAGGTATCTTTTTAGCAACCGACGGAGAAACACTATTAGTCCCAAACATATTATTTGCTCATGAAAAAGAAATCCTTAAAAAGCAAAATATCCCTTTTATGGAAATAGATACTCTTCATACTTGCTTGGGAAATAATTTAATTTTTCATAAAAATGGACTTATTCTCATGCCAGATTATGAAGATAAAGTTATAAAACAATTACAATCACTTAACAAGCCAATTCATAAAAAAGCTTTTGGAGAACATAATAGTATTGGAAGTGTGTTTGTGGCAAACTCAAAGCACGGTTTAGTAACGCATGATATTTCGCAAGAAGATTTTGATTTTTTACAAAAAAACTTATCTATACAACTTATGACTGGAACAGTAAATATGGGTTCTGTTCATATTAAAAGCGGTATTGCAGTTACGGATAAAGGATTTGTAATTGGCGACCATTCTGGTGGTCCTGAAATTGTAAATGCCGACGAAGCATTAGGTTTTCAAAAAAGCTGATTTGTATCACAACAGTTTTTAAAAACACATCAAGACAATACTTGTAACAAAATTAAAGGTGAAACACATGGCAATTCCATCACGACAATACGTAGAACTTGAAACACTCAATCAACAATTATCTCATATCGATAAACAAATTTCTCAAACAACTCAACAACTTGATTATCTATCTATTGCACAAAATATGCTATCTGAATTAGAAACGGCATCTGATGAACAAGAAATGCTTATACCTTTAGGTGGTGGTTTATTTTTACCAGTAAAAGCAAAAGAACTTTCTCTTATAAAAACAGCTGTTGGTGCAGGCGTTGTTATTGATAAAACTCCTAAAGATGCAAAAGAATTTTTAGTAAAAAAAATAAACGAACTTCAAGAATTACATGATAAGCTTTCTCAAGAGTATCAAGTGGCTGCTCAAAAAGCAACTGCGCTTCAAGAAGAAATGGATAAAAAAATATGAGTTGTGTTTTTTTGTATTTTTTCATGTCTGTATAGGTTTTTTATTTTTTTCGTAGATTTTTTAAACTCTGAGCTTCTCTTATGAGTTACTATGTTTAAGTTCCTAAAAAATAAACTCAAAGACGCAGTCGATACATTTTCTTCAAAAGTAGAAGAGCAAGCTCAAGATGTTTCTAGTGAAGAATTAACTCAAGAAGAAAAAGATCAACTTGTTCAAGAAAAAACTCAAGATATTTCTGCTCAAGAAACTTCTTTAGAGGATAGTTTTACAAAAAAATCTGAATTAGCTGCTGATGAGGACGGGCTGGATACTTCCAAAAAAGATCTTACTACTTCTGCAAATAAATCTGTTGATTTTGAAGATACGTCTATTAATCTCATCAAGGACTCTGTTGATTCTAAAAATGAGTCTGTTACTTCTCAAGAAGATTTGGATGCTGACACTCAAGAAAAAAAAGGTTTCTTTAAAAGAATGTTTAAAAAAAAAAGTTCTGAAGAAAACTTTGACGTGCTTGATGAAAAAACACTTTCTCAAGAACAAAGGGACATAGATTTTACAACAGAAAATGCACAAGAATTTCAACATAAACAAGAACTTGTAAAACCTTTTGATAACAAAGAAGAGCTTGTCGCAGATAAAAAAACTGTTGATGATACCTTAAAAGTTTCAAAAAAAGATACTGGCGTATCTGATGAAAAATCATCTACTTTTAATCTTCAACCTCCAAAAAAAGAAGCAGTTCATAAGGAACTTTTTGAAGATTCTCAAGATGTAACTCAACAAAAGAAAAGTTTATTTAGAAAGGTAACCCAAAAAATAAAAAAGTTTCAACTTACTGATGAAAATTTTGAAGAATTATTTTGGGATTTTGAGCTCGCGCTCTTAGAAAACAATGTTGCTTTAGAAGTTATAGAAAAAATAAAGAATGATTTAAAAGAATCACTCACTCAAGAACGTGTTTTTCGAAAACACATCTCTCAACTTATACTAACTTCTCTTCGTCAGTCTTTAGAAAATATTTTAGATGTGCAAACTTTTGATTTGCTACAACGAGTATCATCAAAAAAACCGTTTATTATTTCTGTAGTTGGTGTTAATGGTAGCGGTAAAACAACAACCCTTGCAAAACTCATACATTTGTTTAAAAAGAATGGTTTGAGTGTGGTTGTAGCTGCTGCTGATACATTTAGAGCCGCGGCGATTCAACAACTTGAAGAACACACAACAAAACTTGGTGTAAAACTCATCAAACATGACTATGAAGCAGACCCTAGCGCTGTAGCGTTTGATGCAATAAAACATGCTCAAGCAAAAAATATTGATGTTGTTCTCATTGATACTGCAGGTCGTCTTCAGTCAAATTCTAATTTAATGGGTGAACTTGAAAAACTTGTTCGAGTTAACAAACCAGATCTTTCCTTATTTGTTGGTGAATCCATCACTGGAAATGATTGTGTAGAGCAAGCAGTCGCCTTTAACAAAGCTGTAGGTATTGATGGGATTATTCTTTCAAAAGCCGACGTTGACGAAAAAGGAGGTGCTGCTATAAGTGTCTCTTACGTTACTAAAAAGCCTATTTTGTATTTGGGTGTTGGTCAGACTTATGATGATTTAGTTCCTTTTGATAAGTCTAAGATTTTAGATGAGTTGGGATTTTAAGTGCTTATTTTTCCAAAGCTTTAAAAAGAATTAGTTCTTTAAACAAGCTATAATTTATGATAAAGGTGTTGTGATGAAATTAAAAACTATTTTAGGAGCTTTTTTAGCCCTTCTTACTGTTCCTGCGACTCTGGCAGCTTCAAATGTTGTTTCTCAAAGCTTATCTGATTTTGTATATGGGATAAAAGGTCTATTAGGCGGCAATACGGGTGCTTTTATGAACGGTGTAGTGGGTTTACTTCCTCTTATTGCTTTAGTTTTAATTGTGTTTGGCCTCGTGTTATTTTTGAGCCGAATAACTATTTTCAAACACCCTGATCATGAAAAATATGCAAAAATGGTTGCTGCAGGTATTGCAATTATTGGTCTTGTTCAACAAAATGTTTTTGCGACGATTCTTAATTGGAGTACAACATTTTTAATATTTATATTTATTACAGCCCTTATATTTATGGCGGTTATGTTTTTTAATCATAATAGAAAAGAACATTTGCCCCTACTTACTGATGCGCGTAACGCAAAAGCACTTAGTTTGAAAGCAAAACGTGACTTAAAAAAATTAAAGCATGAACTGGGTCTTGATGAAAAATTATATCGTCGTCTAGAAACAGATTTAGATAAACTCAATACTTCTTTAAATAAGACTGAATCCTTAATGGGTTCAGAACTTGCACAAGTAAAAGAAATTATTGAAATGCTTTCAAAAGTTGCTTCCGCACAAAAAAGTGGCAATGATGGTTTAGTTCATCAATACGCTCAAGCGCTTGCAAATAAAGTTGGTGCTTTGATTACTTCTATGAAACATGAAGACACTGTTGATACGTCTATTAATACTTTAACTGCAAAAATCGAAGGCATTTTAGATATGTGGACAAAATCTGATAAAGGCGAACTGTATAATGAACAACATCTTGAAAAACTCATTGCTAAAGTTGCAAAAATCTTAGGTCATGATGGTATTGAAGATAAACATGTAAAAAAATTAGTTTCTGAAAATCATGAATCTATAAAACACATGCATGAGGTAAAACGTCTACTTGCCCAGCTTCATAGTCTACAAAATCATTTAACAAAAGAAGTAGAACATATCGATAAATATGGCTATAAACAAAAGCATTTAGAAGCTTCTCAAGCACGTTCTGCAATCTTTAATCAACAATTTGATACAGCTCATAAACACATGGATAATCTTTTAAGTATTGTTCATCAAGAGCCTGCCTTAATTCAACGAGTAAAACAATTATCTGGAAAAATTCACATGGTTTTACAACAGTTAGAGCGAGAAGAAAAAACTGTAAAAAAACTTCTTAAAGATGAATTTATACAAATTAATAAAACCATTACTGATGAGAAGGATTTAGCTAAGAAATTAGCAAAATTATATGTTGGTCATAATCAAGATGCTCAACGAAAATTATCTTCTTTAGAAGCGTCATATGTTACTTTGTATCATTTAGCCCATACCAAAGGAGCAGAATCTTATTTTGCTTTTATTCCCTCATTAGGTAATGCTCTTCAACACTGGCTTGCTCAGCTTAAAGAATTAGAAGAAAAAAAAGAATCTCCTCAACGAGAATTAGATGATATTTATTCACATTTAGATTCTTATGTAAAACAAGCACAACATTCTTTAACGAGTTTACCTACTGGTCTTTCTTCTGGTAGAAAACACAAATCTACTTCTTCTGCGGATTTAAAAAATCAATTAGATCATGTTATTTCTCGATTGCGCGGGGCTAGACGTACTATTGCAACCTTAAAAAATAGTCTTCCTAAAGAAGAAGCAAAAATAAAAAAATAATTATTTTGTTTTTACTTACTTTCTTATTCGTATCCAAAACTGCTTGGAATTTTTAAGGGTGTTGAATCTTTTTCTTGTTTAGTTGTAGATGTAGTTGCTTGATATTCTTTGAAAAGTTCTAATTCGGATTCTACATAATCGCAAATTCTCTCGCACGCGTCTCCAACAAAATATTTTCCTATGTTGTTATTAATATCTTGTCCGTAGTCGTTCCAAAATTTTTCTAATGCGTTTTCTTGACCTGTAAGAATATTCATTGTTTGTAAAAGTTGTACGTTTGCAAGAGCTTTAGCATCATCATTTTCCTCAAGGCTTTCTAAGACGTATTCTGAAATTTCTCCGTAGAGTTTTTGATGAAGCTTTGCAAAATCTTTTTCAGTAATATCTATATCAAATCTTTTATCTTTATTTTTTGTTCCTATTGTCTTGTATTCGTTAATTTCGTCTTTTAATGTTCCAAAGTTTTTTACAATTTGTTTAAGGTATTGTTCTTCAATATCTTGGGTTTTTTCTTCATCGTCAAAATTTGCAACTTTTGCTGTTTTAGCATATTGACTAATATTATTTCGTGTCGTTTTAAAGATTCGTTGCTTTGCTTGTTGGCTAATATCGTAGTCAGCAACATCATAGTCTTTTGCAAGCTCCTCTTTGAGCATGTGTGCTTCTCGTAAAAAAATTAAGTAGTTGTTTTTGTTATTTAATGGTGTATTGTTTAATTGATTAACAACATAAGCAATTCCTTTTTTAGGGTTGATATCTCCAGCTTTAATTCGTAAAGGAATTATTGTGTCGCAAGCCCCGTGGTTTACTTCTTCAACCTTTGCGCCACGTTTGAAAGTTCCTTTTCTAAAATAACCATTTGCTAGAAGATTTTGTGTATAGTTGTGAAGAATTTTTTTGTTTGACCAGTTGTTTGCAGGATGATCTTGAGGGATTGTACTTCGTACATCGTTTACAATAGTTTCGAGTTCTCGTTCTTCTTTTGATGCAAAAAAATCTTTATTCTTTGTTGCAAATCTATCATTAAAAAAATCGCTTGCTGTTTTTTGATTTTCATATGTTGAAGTGCCAATTCCGGTTTCGTTTATGTATTGTTTTAAGAATTCGTTAGCTTTATTTACTTCTTTGAATTTTTCATCTGAGGTATCTTCACTTATGTTTTTTTTGTCGGAGTGGTACTTAGATGCTGCCTGACGGTATGCTTTTTTTAAATTTTCTTGAGTAAGATTTTCTATAGTCAAGCCAAGCGTTGCCAAAAATTTTTCAAGTTCGCAATTGTTGTTTTGTACCATACATGCACCTCTAGTAGTATTCATGAATCTCTATCTTTATATACTTTTCTATTATTTATCACTTAAAAGTAACAAATAAATTATATTTATAAAAAAATTCGCTTTTTTTGACAAATTTTGTTTATTTTTGATCTTTTTTTAAGTTTGATTGGTTGTTTTAAGTTTATTTTTTTAAGCGGCCTTGTTCAAAAAGGAGTCTTTATGTATACTGCCAATTACAACAGAAACAGTAATCTGCTATGTGCTTACCTGTTTACTGCCTGCCCGTTATTTGTCCAAAGGCGATAACAAAAACGCGCAGTACACAAATTTACATTATTTTAAACAAAGCCTTTTAAGCGAAACATTTATAAACCAATCAGGCTCACATATACATAGGCGGTGACGAGGTGGGCTGTCGAAGATTTATTTTAGGAGGGTGTTTAATATGGGATTATTTTCATCATTAGGAAAGAAAAAAAATACATTTGAAGAAGATGACAGCTTAGGTGCTGCAGAAGATTACGTAGAAATCGATCATAATGCAAACAAAGAACCTGATCAAAAGGTTGTTGTGCGTCCATTTGAAATTACTGATTTTCAAGACGTAAAACCAATTCTTGACGCGTTACGCGAAAGTTATACAATTGCTTTAATCAACATCAAACCACTTAAAGAAAAAGATTTGCTTGAATTAAAAAGAGCTATAAATAAGCTTAAAAAAACATGTGAAGCTATAGATGGGGATATTGCGGGTTTTGGTGATGATTATATTGTTGTAACGCCTAATTTTGCTCAAATTCATCGTGGTAACATTCCTATGAATGATAATTTACAATAATTTTTTTCTTTTTATTTCTTATTTTTTAGTGTTTTGGTCATAGTTTTATTTTTGAAGTATTCTCTTTTCTTGTCTTATGCAGTTCTTTATAGTTCTCTTTTCTTGCTTTGAGGTGTCTTGTAAAGGAAACATTTAAAAATGTGTAACTACTTCTTAATAGTTACGAGATGATATTGTGAGTTTAAAAAAAACTCTACGAACTATACTACAAACTAGTTTAATTACTGTGCCTTTAACCATAGCGACAGCTTTATCACTTCAAGCTCAAGACTATTTAGAATCTTCGGATTATCACAACGAAAGAAAATATCAAAAATATATACAAACTAATACTCATAATGGTAAAATTGCCTTAGACAAAAAAACATATGAAGAAAAACTTCAAAAGTATGGTGAAAAATTAAAAACAGTCCGTTCGGATATAACTTTCTTAAAAAAAAATATGGCTTCAACGCAAGATATAAGTAAAGCTGATAAAAAAAGAGCAATTATTTTACAAGCTCAAAAAGATAAACAGCAATTTACAACGGATACACCTTATGTGTTGTCAAATAGCAATCTGGATGTTTCTTATGATGCATTTGTTCAAAAACATCCTTTCATTGAGAAAAAAACCATTTCTTCAAATAAATCTCAATATGTCGTAACTGACATACGCTTTTTTGATGTAAATCTTTCTTTACTTGAAGATTCGACATTCTTTTCATTTTATCAAAATGTATATTCTGATTTATTTTCCAATAAAATTTCTTCTGATACTTTTGATTTTCATTTATTGCTCTCTAACCAACGAGATCTCGTAACTGATAGCACTCAAACAAAAAAAATACTAACGTATATTGATTTAATCGCCGAAAAAAAATTTCTTAAAGCAAAAAATTTTGCTAAAACATCTCTTTTTGGTCCTTATGCAAAAAAATACTCTGAAGATGTGCAAATAAGAATTGAAGAACGAAATCAATTATTCACAAAAGAATTACAAAATGAAGAAACTATGCAAAAAGTATATCGCAATTATACTCGTTCTGGTTCATTAAATGACTATGTTCTTTTTTGCTCACATTGTAAAAAACTAGAGTCTTTTGCAAAAGAGAATGGTTTATTATCTGATTTTAATACAAATTCAAAAAGTTTTTGTGATGAAGCTAATGCTTATGTTTTAAAACAAAAAGCATCTTTTGATATAGATAAAATTCTTTCAAGTAAAAGTTATTTGCATCATTTTGTGGATGATTTATTATTTTCACAAAAGGATGTTTTTGAATCTTTAAAAAATGATTTGTATACTTCTTTATCTTCTCAAAATTCCATTACTTTTTATGATTTAAAACGATTGTTTGACAATGTTTCTTTTAACTCCCTATCCACATTTAATTCTACATTACAGTCGATAGAAAAAATTTTTGAATCAAAATCTTTGGTTTATAATTCGTCTAAAAAACAAAAAAATATTGACTTCGATATGTCTTTTTCAACAGATTCAGTGCTTGTTTTACTAGATGAAAGAATACAAAAAAACTCTTCAAAAATTTTCTTAGAATACGCAGATGAAGTTTTAGATACTTGTTTGAATTATTCCCAATTAACAACCACTGATGTATCTTCTAAAGATGTTGCTCATTATAAAAATAATTTTTCTAAACGCTACCAAAAACATAAAAAAAATAAACATGAGCGTCACGTTTTTTTAGAAAGCAAACGGTATGGTTCTGATGTTTTATCTCTTGATAAACAATCTCCCACAGGCTTTTATTGGACTGATGAAAATGAGCTCGTAGTTGTTAAAAATATTTCTGTTCCTCTACCAAAATCTCCTTTGCCTGCAGAATATCAATTTGAACGAAATGTTCGAAAAACATTAGAAGAAGAACTTCTTCGCTACGATGAAGATAAGTTTTCTTCAGGATTAAACAAAAACCGATTGGACTGGGATTTTTATATTTATGATATTCAAAATACTCCTGTTGAAAAAAAAATATCTGGCAATGACCGGTTTCTCAAAGCATACCCTTTAAATCAACACATGGTTCAAGTTCGAGTTATTTATGATATTTCAAGGAATCGTCCTTTAAAAAAATTTTGTAAAGATTTTATTGGAGATAATGTTTCCCTTGATGATAATTTGACCGGTATTTTATATGAAGATAAAATAAATTCTGTTGATGTTTGTTTTTCAGCAGATAAAGAAGGTGCTAGACTTTTTTTAGAAAAAGCAGACTCTATTGTTCAAATAGTAGATACTGATGCGAATGTTTTCTCTTCTTTTTCAAAATCTTCTAACTATGCGGATGGTGCTATTGTTCAAACGTATATTGGTAAAAAAAAACATGGAGATTTGTCCGCGCCTAATCATTTATCTTTAGATGATTTATATGTTTGGCCTGATGGCACTAAAGAGTCGTACGCTCAAGTGTATGAGCGAATTGTTTCCAAAATCATATCTTCTGATCCTAAATTTTTAAAAAACCAACAAGAGAAATTACGCTATATTTCTCGTTAATAATGCGTGTTCTTCCTTTTCTTTTTATATTTCTTATTTTTGTTCTTTTTTACTGTTTTTTTAAGAAACTTTTTAAACAAACCTTATTTCATACTATCGCATATGGTAGATATATATTCTGAATTTTTAGAAACCGTGGTCTTTTCGCTTGTAAAAAGCACAAGTCTTAGCGAAGATGAAATTAAAGATGTTTTAGAAAAGCCAAAAGATTCTTCTTTGGGCGATCTTGCTTTTCCTTGTTTTATTTTAGCTAAAAAAGAAAAAAAATCTCCCCAAATAATCGCACAAGAACTTGCTAAAAAAGTTTCTTCGCATTCTTTTGAAGTTACTTGTGTTGGTCCTTATCTAAATTTTAAACAAGATAAAGAGACTTTTAAGTACACAATTATTTCTCAAATTTTTAAAGAACAACAAAATTTTGGAAGTTTATCTTCACATGGAAAAACAGTTGTTATTGATTATTCTTCACCAAATATTGCAAAAAATATGGGTATTCATAATCTTCGCTCAACATTAATTGGCCAAGCCGTTGCAAATATATTGCGTTTTACTGGCTATCATGTTGTTGGTATTAATCATTTAGGTGATTGGGGAACTCAATTTGGAAAGCTTATTTGGGCTGCAAAAAAGTGGTCTTCAAAAGAAGAAATTGAAGAGAAAGGTTTAGTTTTTTTGAACTCACTTTATGTTCGTTTTCATGATGAAATTGAGTCGTTGCAAAAAAGCGGCGATAAATCTGAAGTCAAAAAACGACAAGAAGAAGCGCGCAAATGGTTTAAAAAAATAGAGTCTGGTCAAGAGGAAGCTAAAAATTGGTGGGAACTTTTCGTTAAAGTCTCCTTATCTTCTTATAATAAATTGTATGAACGGTTGGGTGTGCGTTTTAATCACACTACGGGCGAATCTTTTTATTTACCTTTGCTTGAAAAAACAATGAATTTACTTGAAGAAAAAGGTTTAGTAAAAGAAAGTGAAGGTGCAAAGGTTGTTCCTTTGCAAGGGTTTGATGCTCCTTGTTTACTTAAGAAAAAAGATGGTGCAACTTTATACGCAACAAGAGATATTACTGCATTACTTTATCGTGTAGATACATTTCAACCTGAAAAAATTCTTTATTTTACAGATATTGCTCAAGAATTTCACTTCAAACAAGTTTTTGCAGTTGCGCGTAAAGTAGTATCTTCTTCTACTGTTTCTTTTGAACATGTTTCTTTTGGAAGATTACGGTTTGCAGATGGTGCAATGTCTACAAGAAAAGGCAATATTGTTCCTGCTGTTGATGTGCTTGATACTTCAGTTAATAAAGTAAAAAAAATTATTACTCAAAAAAATCCTGATTTAGAAAATAAAAATATGGTTGCAGAAAAAGTTGGTGTTGGCGCGGTTATTTTTGCGGATTTATTACAAGATAGGGTTCACAATATTGTTTTTGACTGGGATGCTGTTTTAGATTTTCAAGGAGATTCTGCTCCTTATATTCAATATGCTTTTGCAAGGGTACACTCTATTTTAGATAAAGCTGAATTTGATTCATCTGTTGATATTGATGTTAGTGTATTATCTTTACCTGAAGAAATTTCCCTTCTTAAAAAACTTTCAGATTTCAAACAAGTAGTTTTGAGATGTTCAAAAGATTATAAACCGCATCATCTTGCTCGTTACCTTTTAGAGCTTTCACGAGAGTATAATTCGTATTACGTAAAACATAAAGTGCTTCAAGAGGATCTTGTTTTACAAAATGCTCGCCTTGGCGTTTTATTTTGTGTTGCCCAAGTACTCCAAAATGGTTTGTCTTTACTTGGCATTAAAGCACCTTTAAAGATGTAGTTTTTCTTTTGTTATATTTTTTGCTGTTGCTTTTTTCATATCCATAGGAAGCTTTTTAAACTACTTTGCTTTTCTTTTTTTTAGTTTGTTTGCATTATTTTTTTGTTTTGCTTTCTTTCGAAATCTTTATAAAGAAACTCGATATTCTAATATATAGATTGCATTATGTATATTAAAAACCTATTGTAATCTTTTGTTATCGTAAATATTATGGTTATATTGGAGGGAAAAATATATGGTACGACCAAAAAAAATTTTTAATGTGTTTTTCAGAGAAAAACCAGCTTTAATGCTGATTTATTTATTGAACAAAAATAATGAAATGTATGCATCTTCTCTTGCAAAAGCGGTAGATTGCACGTATAGTCATGTGGTAAAAGTTTTACAAGATATGCAACGAGCAGGACTTGTAACTTTTGAAAAAAAAGGACGATTAAAAGTTCTTCAACTTACTAAAAAAGGAGCTGAAGTTGCTTCTTTAATGGAGCAAGTAATGAACGCTCTTTAGATTTTATTTTATTTTGTTTTTTAGTTTCTTTACTTACTTATTCTTTTTACTTTTTTATTGTAGTTATTTCCTTTATTAAACAAGGCCTTAAAAAAGAAATCTTTATAAAGCCTTTTTATTACCTTCGTGTTCTGTGAAAATGGCAATAAAATTAGTATCTTTGGGTATTCTCGTAGTAGGAATTTTTTTCATATTCTTTGGTGGTTTAAATATTCTTTCAATAACGGGAAATGTAGTTAAAATTCAATCAGATGACGTTGATGTTCAAAGTTTGTATGCTTTACCTTCAATTCAAGCAGAAACAAAGTATGATGTTTCTATTCATGATTCAACATGTCCAAATTGCTTTAAGCGAATAGCAAAGGTTGAACAAAGAAATATTGATTGGATTTGGGAAGAACGTATAGATCCTGATCCTTTATATGATCGTCCGATGTTAATGCTTGGTTTATCTTCTCAAATAATAACTGCTAATGATGGTGAAATATATACACGGCTTTATCACCCATATAGAGCGCATCCTGTTCCTCAATCACGACTCCGCGATGGGACGCCAACAACTTATAAAATAACTTTTGAAATGTCTGAAGATGAAAATTTCACAGAATCTATTCGAAAAGAAGTAAGTGTTTATTTAATTCCTGAAGATGAGGAAGAATCAAAATCTGTTTCTTCTGGAACAAAATCAACGCATATTGCGCTTCCTGAAGTTGAAGAAGCTAAATCAGCAGTTGTTGTTAATGAAACTCAAAATACGAGTCTTGAAAATACAACTCAAGAAGATAATTCTTCTCAAAATAGCTCAGAAGAAACTTCTCAAGAAAATGAAGTTGCTCAAGCAAGTTCTTCTGGAACAACTTCATATACGTCAACTAGCGATGATGAAAATGCCCAAGAAGAATCTGCTGTTGATTTGGCTCCAGTTGCTCAAGAGGCAGATGCTCAATATTCAGCATCCAATTCTGGTTTTTTACAACGTTTAAATTCTCATGAGTTAACAACCAAGGAACAATCAGCAATCTGGTGGATATTGCTTGTTATAGGTGTGGCTTGTGTTGGTTTTGTTGTCTTAAGAAAAACTTTAAAAAAATAATTTTTCTTTTTTTCTTTTTCTTTTTTGTTGTTTGAAATTGTTTTGAAAATTTTCGAAATCTTTTTAAATGATTTGTGTATACATAAGCACCTAAGCAAAATAACATTTTGTTTAGCTTCATATTCCTTAAATCTTAGAACATTGTCCCCACAACTAAGCCGATGAAAAAACTTATTTTTGCTTAACTGCAAAAATTTGCTTTTTTCAGTAGACGCTTAAGTTCGTGACGTTAATTTTAAGGGGCAAACTGCGCCTGCGAAAGCTGGCGCGCTTTGACTACAAGATGTTTCCTTGACCTTTGGTTGACTCCAAAGTTAGAATCAGACTCGTTGATTTTTAGCAGAAATGCTAGGATGAGAGTTTATTGTCTTATGTCAAAATTTGTCTTTTACAAGATTTTGGATCGCAAGATTCACGATTTTGTAGATAGTTGTCGTCGTTGAAAATTATGGTTGAAAAACCATGGTTGAGATGCAACGCTTTCTCCCTAACGGGGGAATTGTTTTCTTTTATATTTTCTTTTTTGCAAATTTTTATGATTGTATATTTAGGTTTTAACAATGAAAAATGCTTCTTGGTCATTTATTAAAAAACAAGTTTTGTATGATAAAAAGAATTTTTTTAGAATGCTTCCTTTACTCATTTTCTCAACAACTTTGGTTGCATTATTTCCTTTAGTAACCCAGTTTTTTATTAAAATATTATATAATTCTTCGGTACGTTTTTTAGTTTTTGGAACAATAGCTGTTATATTTATTTATGTCTTAAAATTATTTGCAGATATTCATTTTCAAAAATTTGAAAATAAACTGTATTTGAAAATTCAGTCTAATATTCAAGGTGCGTTAATGGAAAAATTCTTGCGCTCAAAAAGCTCTTTTACTTACGTGTATTCTTTTGTTGATAAAAAAACTCGTTTATTTATGTTGTTTGTAAAACAAGTATTGATGAGAAATATTCGCGCAGTTATTAAAATTGTCGCATTACTTATTACTATTGCTTTTTATGATTCGCATTTATTTATTTATTCTTTATTTTTTATTCCTATTTTTTTCTTGTATGTTTTTTTATTCAAAAAAGTATTTTTTGCCCATCAAAAAAAGTCGTCTCGATTTAGAGATACTTCTTTTGATAATGAATTAATTCCTTATTTACATAATTATTTTTCTTTAGATTTCTCGTTTGGTTTAGCTTTAAAAAATTATAAACGTGTTGAATCTATTCAATTAGAAAAAGAATTGAGAAATAGAAATTCTTTAGTGGGTTTAAACCAATCATTGCGTTTTGTAATAACTTTATTTAGAATTTTGTATTTGGCTTATTTTGGCTATTTTATTTTAACAGCAGGACTCCATATTGAAGGTTTAATAGTTGGTTTACTTTTTATTACTATTTTAGTTTCTTCATGTACACAAATTTTAGAGTCTTTACTCTTTATTTTTATTACTCGCGACGCTGTTGATTCGTTAGCAAAAAAACTTTCTTGAGTAGGTTTTTTTTACTTTTCTTTTTCTACGCGCTTTTTTATTTATGTAGAAGTGTTACGGCTTGAAGAGCCATCATATTTGCTTGCGTTTCAAGTTTATTTGCGTATGGTTGAATTTCTTTAAATATGTCCATTTCCTTTGCGATTTTATTTTCTTGCCAAGCACGATTAGTGCAATGAGAACAATCAATAAATGAACATTGTTTTGCAACAATGCCTTTTGGTAAAAGGGTTGGATTAAAACACTGATCGTTTAAATGAAATTCACACATTTTCTCACCTATATTAGAATACACATTAGTATACTGGAATTCATTTATATACTTTTCTATTCTTTTTAGTTTTTTTCTTTTTGTGTTCATTTTTGCCTTTTTTACTCTGGCAAGTAATATGTTTGTACTTTATTATTGTGTTTAAAGATGTGTTAGTTTTTTGTATATTTTTTCTTGTTATTTTTTGCGGGTGACTTATTGTTTTTACTCGAAAATAGATACCAAATAGAAACTATTAAATACTACTTTTTGTTTTAGTTTTGTATTCGCTTAAATGCGAAAAAAGGTTTTACAGCGTTAGGTGGGGGTTGTACAAACCATTGAGGGTGAAATTAACATGAAAAAATTATTTTTAGCAATGCTCTTAGTGCTAGTTGTATCGCTCACAGCTTGTTCACTATATGAGAGCGTATATGTAAATTCTGCTAATACTACAAGTGAAGATGTAAATGACTCCACGTCGTTTTTAGATTCTTTAGTTGAAAATGAAACAGAATCCGTAGATAATCAATCACAATCACAAAACAATACCTCTGATGATGCTGTTACAGTAGAAATGACTGAAGTTACTGATGATAATGATTCTATTGACGATGATCCTTTATTTGCTTCAGTAACTGTTCGAGAAGGGGATTTAGTATCTTTAGATAATTTCTCTGCAGTAGATCCAGACGGTGATGAGGTATCCTATTCTTATGAAGATCCTTTTAATGATGTTGGTTTATGGCAAACTAATGAAGGGGACGCAGGTAAATACTTAGTTACTATTACTGCAACCGATGGAATGCTTCAAACAAATGAAGAAGTACAAATAGTAGTTTTACCTTCAAATAAAGGTCCAGTAATTGAATGTAAAGATTCTTATGAATTTGCAGAAGGAGATTTTATTGAACTTCCGTGTACAATTTACGATAAGGAAGGCGATGAATTTACCTATGAAGTATCTGGATTCATGACAAGTCTAACGTATCAGACAACGTATGATGACGCAGGTGAACATTTAGTTGTAATCACAGCAACCGATGGAAATAAAGTGACTGCAAAAGAAATTATGGTAAATATTACAAACACTAATAGAGCACCAGAACTTGCAACAGAATCTCTTGCTCCAATTAATGCAACAGAACTTGATACTGTAACTCTTGATGTGCCTGTAACTGATCCAGACGGTGATGAATTAGAAATTACCTATCCTGAAATGTTTTCAGAAGACGGTGTTTGGGTTCCTCAACAAGGCGATGCTGGAGAATACTCTGAAGAAGTAATTGTTTCAGATGGTGAGTCACAAATTGTGCTTCCTTTTGAAATGACAATTGAAAAAGTAAATCTTCCGCCTCAATTTGAAGAAATTCCAACGCTTTACTATGAAGAAGGAGACTTTATCAGCTTACCTGTAAACATTACAGACGATGAAGAAGTAGTTGTAACTTATTCAGGGTTTATGACAGGTCGAACCTATCAAACAACTTATGACGATGCGGGAACACACACAGTGTTTATTGAAGCATCTGATGGTGTACATACGGTAAACCAAACTGTAACAATCGTTATTGAAAACGTGAACCGACCACCATACTTTATCGAAGACGAACAATAAGTAAAGTCTGTTTTGAGGGTTTCACCCTCTCTTTTTTTTAGTTTTTTTTATTTATTTTCTTCTTATTCTTATTAATTTTTTTAATTATTTTTTCTAAATTTTTATAAACTTCTTTTTCTTTGCTTTGTGCATGTCTAAAAAATCTGATCTTTTAGATTTGCAAAACAATCTCCTAGCTACACTAACCTGTCCTTTGCGCGACGCTGCAACAAATCTTGTATTTGGAGAAGGAAATCCTGATGCTGATATTTTATTTATCGGTGAAGCACCAGGTGCTAAAGAAGACGCTCAAGGCGAGCCTTTTGTTGGTAGAAGTGGTCAATTACTTAATAACGCTCTAAAAACAATTACTTTGAAACGAAAGGATATTTACATAGCAAATATTCTTAAATATCGACCACCAAAAAATAGAAACCCGACGCGTGAAGAAATAAGAAAGCACACACCTTATCTAGTAAAACAAATCCATATCATAAAGCCAAAAATAATTGTCCCTTTAGGAAATTATGCGACAAAATTTGTTTTAGCAGGATTTGATCCTAGCGAAATGAAGAATGTATCTGCAATAAGTTCTCTTCATGGTATGAGTAAGAATATAGCTATTGGTGGCGTAACATACACCGTTTTTCCTATGTTTCATCCCAGCGCAACCATTTACAACAGAAGATTACTACCTGAATTTTTTAATGATTTTAAAAAATTAGCAGACTTGTTAGAATAATTTGGTTATTGTTTATTTGTTTATTTTCTATCTTGTTCTTTTTCAAATTGTTTAATAAATGTACATCTCTGACATAAATCTTCAACTAATTTTCGTTCTTGAAATCCTTTCTTCATAGCTATAGCTCTTTTACTTTGAAGTATTTCTTCAATAGTGTTTTGATTGATATTTCCAAGAGCAAGTTGTGCATTGTTGTCCAGACAACAAGGAACAATAGTTCCATCACAAAGAACGCCTATATGCGTTGCTAGGCCGTGACAATATCCTTTAGTGTTTCTTATAGGGTCTTTCTTATCAGGCCATTTAAAAGACATATCAAAATGAATATACGCATTATTTTTTATTTTTTTACTTGTTTTTATCACCTTACATGTAGTAGCATTTTTTCCTTGATTTTTTTGAAGTGTACTATCAAATTCATTTTCTATATGTTTTAAAATGCTTTTATTAGAACCATCATTAATGTTGCAAAGACGATAAGTAATTATCATATCTTCGCGTTTATCTTGAGCAATTTTTGTAAAATTAATTATTTTTTTAAGATATTTTTTTTGATTTTCTTGATTAAAATTTGTTTTAATTCCGTGAATAGAAAGATTAATTCTTCGAACTGTTTTATTCAACAAAATATCTGTGTTTTGTTCTAGTAAGGTTGCGTTAGTCGTAATATTAATTTTAATATGTTTAGTTTCACAAAGAAGAATAAACTCTTTTAATTGAGGGTGAAGTAGTGGTTCGCCCATGATGTGTAATGTTATCTCCTCGCAAAGAGGTTGTGCTTGAGTTGTAATCCTATCAAATAATTCCAAAGACATAAACTCTGCAGGACGAGTAGTTTTAGGACAAAAGCTACAATTCAAATTACACTTGTTAGTTATTTCAATATAAATTTTGTTGAATTTTTTTCTCATAATTTTTTAACCATGATAACTGAGTTTGATTTTTCTAAATCTTTTTGAATTTCAAAACCATTTTTCTTGTAAAAATTAACTGCGTAATTGTCTTTGAAAACAAATACTTTTATCTGTTTCATATTTGCTTTTTTAGCACAAGCAATAACATGTTGTAATATTTGATAACCATAACTTTTTCGTTGAAATAATTTAACGACATGAATATCATTGATTAATAAAGAATTTTTATCATTTTTTTCAGGATTAAAAGAAACATAACCTACAAACTTTTCGTGATCATTAAAAAAAAGTTCTACAACCCCTTCCTTTAACACTTTAAACAATTTTTGCTTACTAACTTTATCAGACCAACCACCAAAATGTTTCACAAAAAAGTCTTTCATACTGTCACGGGTGAGTTTTTGAATATATTCTTCATAATCTCCTTCTTGAAAACTTCTTGAATGAATAATTTCTTTGTTTTCTTCTTTGAGATCTTTTTCTTCTTCAAAATTATTAGGATTGTAGTTAGGTTCTTCAAAGTTTGAAAGATTATTTTTTTCATCGTTAGTTAGAAAGGTCATAAGTAGTTGAGTTCTTAACAAGTTATATAAGTCTTTGTTTTAAAATGAGGGATTTAGAGAATTTAGGAAAACTAAAAGCTTTCTAACTTAGAAAATCTTTGGTTTTCGTAAGTTTTTGCAAAGCAAAAATTTGGGTAAAATTCTGCAAATATTTCTCTCTAACTATTTCCCTTTACATTCTTGTTAAATTCGTTTTTGGTTACAAAGTTTTCAAAACCTGCGTTTGCAGAGTTAAATTTTCAATTATATGGATTGGAGCGTAGCCAGTGTAAATGTGCGAAGGACTAAAGAGTTGGGGAGCGTTTTTTTCAAATGAGCGAATGCGACATGCTCAAAAATTGTAAATTTTTTGGACACCAGAAATCAGAGATTTCTTAGTGCATCAAGAACAAGAATCGAGGGGGATAATCTTTTTTTACTTTTTTTAGGGAGGGGCTTTTTTGTTCCTTTTTATAGAAAACATAAATTTTTTAAGTACAGAAAATCTTTAATTTTCTCGTATTTTTAAAAAAGAAAATAAAAACGGTTTTTTGAGTAAATAACTAATGAAAGTTTTTGTAGTTTTTGACAGAATAAAACAAATATTTATAAATACGCCTTTTAAAACTATTTAATATGAAGAATTCATTGATAAAATTTTGGCTGATAATTGGAATTTTTTCTGGTTTTGCCACTCTTGTATTTTTTTTAATGACTTATTTAACTGAAAAAATATTATGTAATCTTGAATGTCGTGAAAAAAATGAAGTGATGTTGATTTTAATTCTTTTGTCTTTGTTTGGTTTATTTGTTGGGAGTCTTCTTTACTATTTTATTTCCGAAAAACATCGAAAAGAAATTGTTAAAATAAGTAAAGATGCTGGTGCTACATTAAATTTTTTAGAACCTGAGATGAAAAAAATAGTTGAATCAATTATTAAGAGAAATGGTTCTGCAACACAATCGCAAATAACAAAAGATACACAAATAAATAAAGTCAAAATATCTAGATTAATTCTCAAATTAGAAGAGAGAAATATTCTTAAAAAATTCCCCAATGGGATGACAAATATTATTTCTCTTAATGAAGAATTCAAAGAATTA
Organism: Candidatus Woesearchaeota archaeon; assembly: GCA_046543005.1. Classification (GTDB taxonomy): domain Archaea; phylum Nanobdellota; class Nanobdellia; order Woesearchaeales; family SKGA01; genus SKGA01. The sequence continues at coordinate 24,461 of JBKHAG010000010.1, forward strand.
TTCCTTAATTCTTAGTTGTTTCATATTATGAAACAAATAATTAAGGGTTGTTTCAACTAATGATACTGTATGAAAAAATCAAATAAAAAAATCAAAATATTTTTACTTTTTACACTGCTATTATTTAGCGTGGTTGTCATTCCTTTAGTTCAAGCTCAAGGAAATTATACAGACATACATGTTTTTGTGGGAGAGGATTGTCCTCACTGCGCTCAATTAGAACAGTATTTAGATTCTATAAAAAATGATTATAATATAAACCCTATTTATTATGAAGTCTGGAATAATAAGGAAAATCAAATTCTATTTCAAGAAATGGCTAAAGATTATGGGATTCAAGCACAAGGAGTTCCAACCATGTTCATCAACGATGAGCATTTTGTTGGATATAGTCCTCAAATGAATCAAGATATAATTAAAGCTATTGAATCAGAAAAGGTTTTTGAAAATGAATCTTTTAAAAAAACACAAGAAAATAAAACAAACTTCCAAGAAAATAATGTAACTGCGGAGTCTGTAAATATTCCTCTAATAGGCAAAATAAACACAACGGCTATATCTTTACCAGTTTTAACTATAATTTTAGGATTTTTAGATGGCTTCAATCCTTGTGCATTCTTTGTCTTATTATTTCTCTTGTCAATGCTAGTATATGCTAAAAATAAAAAGAGGATGTTAATAATAGGATTAACTTTTGTATTTTTTTCAGGATTGATATACTTTTTATTCATGTCTGCTTGGCTAAATTTTTTTATGATAACAAAAAATATAGCTTTAGTTACTACAATTGCAGGACTTATAGCATTAATAATTGCTGTAATAAATATTAAAGATTTTTTCGCATTCAAAAAAGGTGTTTCTTTATCCGTCTCAGATGAGCATAAAAAGAGTTTAATTGCTAAAATGAGATCTTTGCTAAAAGCAGAATCAATTACTTCAATGATGATTGGGACAATCGCACTAGCAATTGCTGCGAATATGTATGAATTATTATGCACTGCTGGTTTTCCGATGGTATTTACCAAAGTTCTTGTACTAAATGAGTTAAGTACAATAAGCTACTATTCATATTTGTTATTTTATAATATTGTATATATAATTCCTTTACTGACAATTGTGCTACTATTTACATTTACTTTTGGAGCCAAAAAATTGTCTCAGTCACAAGGAGAAGCATTAAAACTTTTGTCAGGAATGATGATGTTAGCATTAGGAAGTATGCTGGTATTTGCACCTGGACTTTTGAATAATATTTTTGCAGCAGTTGCAACTATATGCATAGCTCTTATAATTACAGGAGTAATATTGCTGATTAAAAAAATCTTAAGAAAAAAAAAACGAGGTTAAAAACGATGAAATATGATAAGTATACTCTTCCTGATGATCTTATATACAATAAAGATTCAAGCTGGATAAAGGTTGAAGGTGATATAGCAACAATTGGTATTATTGAACCTATTGCAAAAACTCTTAAAGAATTTTTATTCATACAGTTACCAGAACCCAAAAAAATCAAAGCAGGAGAAGTATATGTTTCTTTGGAAACATTAAAGTGGTCGGGTCATCTTACTTCTCCTTTGAGTGGTACTATAATAGAAATAAATGAGGATCTTTATGATAAACCTGATAAAATAAATAAAAATCCCTACAAAGAATGGATTATTAAAATAAAAATTGATAATAAACAAGAATTAAAGGAATTATATACGCCTGAAAACATTATTGGGTGGTTAGAAAAAATAATGAAATGAGGAAAACAAAAATGAGTCAAAAAAAAGAAGTTGAAAAAATTGATAATTTGTTTAGTTATCTTGGAAAAAATAGCTTAAAGCAAACGAAAGCATTTGCTTCATTTATGGATGTTGTAGAACAAGATGGCAAAGTTTCTTCAAAAATTAAAGAAGCTGTTGCTTTAGGAATTGCAATAAAATCACAATGTAAAGGATGTATAGCTTTTCATACAAAAAAAGCATTAGATAAAGGATTTTCAAAAGAAGAAATTATAGAAATTGCATGGGTTGCTGTTCTTATGGGTGGAGGACCTTCGCTTGTTTATATGTCTCATGTTAAAGAAGCATTAGAGGAATTTTTAGATGAATGAATACAGAGTTATCTCTTTAGAACAAGAACAAGATTCATTTATGAAAATGGCTATAGAAGAAGCCATAATAAATGAAGTTAGAAAAGGCAATAGTCCCCCGACACTCAGGTTTTATGCTTGGAAAACTCCTGCGGTCGCACTTGGCTATTTTCAAGAAGTAAACAAAGAAATTAATATACTTACTTGTAAAAAAGATAATGTTGAAATATTTAGAAGAATAACTGGCGGGGGTGCAGTGTATAAGTCCCCTCAATTTGAGCTTAATTATAGTTTTATAATAAGAGAAGAAGAGCCAAACATACCCAAAGATGTTGAAGCATCATATGAATTACTTTGTGGAGCAATTATTTTAGGATTAAAAAAATTAGGTATTAAAACAAATTTTAAGCCAATAAATGATATTATGCTAAATGGAAAAAAAGTTTCAGGGAATGCGCAAACAAGAATTAATAATGTCTTACTTCATCACGGAACAATTCTTTTAAAACCAGAAGCTGAGAAGATGTTTAAGTATTTAAAAATTAATAATAAAAAACTTCTTGATAAAAAAGTCAAAACAGCAAAAGAATTAGTCACAGGACTTTTAATTTATAAAAATGTTTCCAAAGAGAAATTACAAGATGCTATAATTGAAGGATTTAAAGAAACATTTAAAACGAGATTTAATTATTCTACATTAACTAAAACAGAAATTAAGACTGCTAAAGAACTTTATAAAAAATATCAGGATAGTAAATTTATTTATTGGAGATAAAAATATTGCTTTTTTTAAAACAAAGAAGTTATGATCTAATATACTAAAAATCAAATAGTTTTAGCTTGCTAAGAAGCCTTTATATGTTTTTAAATTTTGAAACTCCTTACTAGTTTATTCTTTTAGGAATTAATTATTAGTGTAACACTATATTATGAGCAAAAAATAAAAAAAAATAAAAAAGAAAAAAATTATTTATATTCAACATTAGCACTTGTTCTAAGCTCTTGAATAATAAGGCTTGTTGCTTCTTGTTGTTTTTGTTGCTCTAATGTTGCAATGATTTGTGGTTGTAGCTCTTCAAATGAAGGAACTTCTTCTGGAGCTTGTGCTTTATACGTCTCGTAAAATTCTTGCACTTCTTCTTCAGTTACATCAAATGATTTACCTTCAAGTTGACTTTCTAAAAATTGTTGAGTTGCTATTTGATTTTTTATATTTTCTAATTCTGCTTCATAAGAAACTCCTTGTGATTCAACTTGTTGTTGATAGTCATCTAATGTTGTATTTTGCATTGCAAGTTGTTGTTCAATCATAGATTCTGCTTCTTCATCTGTAACAACAATATTTTCTTCTTGAACTTTTTGTTCAAGAACTTTTTGGTTTATTACTTGTTCAAGAGCATCCTCTTCAGAAATTTCTTGTCCTTGTTGTGATAATGCTTGTTGAATAGCTGCAACATCTTCTGATTTAATTTCTTCATCATTGACTGTTGCTACTACTTTGCCTGTTATTGGCTCAGTTGGTATATTATCATCGTTGTCAGGCGCAAAATCGTTATAGTCTTGTGCATTTTCTTCTTGTTCTGCTACACTGCATCCTGTTATAAGAATAACAGATATAACTAGAAAAATTGCTAGTATATTTTTAATTTTTACCATTGTGTTGGTAACGTAAACTTCTTCCTATTTAAGTTTTTCCCCAAGTTAAATTTTAAATTAGCTATTTTAATCTGTCCTTTTTTTTTATGTAAAGAGTCTGTAATTGTATTTAACATTTACAGTTTAGGAAAGTTTCAAAAGTAGTGAGAAATTTGGATGGAGCCTGCAAGGAGTGACAAGAAAAATCTTTGATTTTTCGCAGAGTTGTGAGAAGGTACTTGTATTAATTTTAAAGATGGCACTTCAGGACGGCGGGACGCTGTCCACATAAATAAGAGATGTGTGAGTCCTTCTTTGCTTTTTTCTTTTTAAGAAAGAAGATGGGCGCTTTTCTATCTACTTTTAAAATTCTCTCCATTCAATTCCCAAATCCATAAAATCAATTTCTGCAAATCTATTAAGATTTATTCTTCCTTTTCCTGTGAGATACTTAAAAATTTCCGTTGTTTGAATATTTGCTACTGCTCCTGCAATTGGTCCAATATTCCCTGTCTGTCTGATATCTCTTAGCTTTTCTAAATCCTTTAAAGGATCCATCCTTTTTTGGTATTCTAAAAAATCGTTAAAAGTTTTAGTAACTCCTGGAATAATGACTGGACCAACCATTCCTAAATGTAGATTGTATCCTCCTGCAACACAATAAGCAACTTCGTGCTGATTAGCATAACCATCAATAATTCTTGTTGTTTCTGCAACCGAGGGAGAATCAGCACAATTTACCAGAAAATTACAACCAGAAACAATATTTTCTAAATCTTGATTTGGTTCAACTCTTTTTTTGAATGGTATTATATTTGCACTCCTTAATTTTTCTTTTACAACATCAACTTTATACTCACCCACATCTCTATAATCAAAAAATAATTGCCTGTTAAAATTACTTTCCTCTACAACATCAGGGTCAGTAATTCTTATCTCTCCCACACCAATTTGATATAACCCATTTACAATCCATGTTCCAATTCCACCAACCCCAAAAACTGTAACTTTAGAATTTTCTATTCTTTTTTGTAATTCTAAAGTTTCTTCCCTTGAATCTGTAAGTTCATCTAAAAATAATAATTGCTTGTAATGTCTTCCTTCTTCTAAATCAGATTCATATTTTCTAACAATACCCTCTTTTTCTAAAGCGTTTAAGCAAGAATTTATGTCTTGAGGACTATATTTAGAAGATAATTTTTCAGTTAAGTCTTGTTCTGCTTGCTCGGAATCAAGGGAATTAATCACATCCTTAACTAAAGAATCTACTCGAAATTTTTTTATTCTTCGTGTTGCAGTTGAGATAAAAATATAATTATCTTCAGCATCTCTTAAGATATACAATGAATCCTTAAGTTTTAACCTACTATCCATTTGAAATTATCTCTCCGTATTTAATTTCTTTATTGTTTGGCTCAAACAAGACTTCTCCATTTTCATCTAACGGAGCGATAATTTTGTAGTTTTCTAATCTTCTTCTTAATAATGAATCTTTTCTTAAATGCCAACAGCCAAGAATAATAATTATTGGAAGTTTTGTTTTTGATTTATATTCCAAAATCTTTGAAAGATGGTATTTTTCTCTTTTTTTTGTTAACTCTTCTAAAATTCCTTCCTCTTCCTTAGTAAGTTCTTTCTGATTCTTTATTTTTCTTTGCAGATTTTCGTCAAATCCAAAATTGTGAAAGTCAATTCCAATTAGTTTAATCTTTTTTTCAAAACACAAATTTAACAATTTTTCAACTTCATTAAAAGAGGTCATGTCAGAAATAAATTTTTTCTCCAGAATTTCTTTAAACCTATCTTCCGTATCTAATTTTAGATTTTCTAGTTCTTCACTCAATAGAAATTCTGGTTTTACCAATTCGATTATTTCTTTTTGTTTTGAGAAATCATCTAAAAAAGAGTGAGTACTACCTATGAAAATAAAAGATAAATCCATTTCTTACTCCAAGGAAGATTTACATCCAATATTTAATACTTGTTGGACCTGCATAAACCTTATCTTCAACTTTTCTAAGCCCCTCATAAAGAGGTTTTTTTGTTGCAAGGTAAAGTCTTGCTTCTTCTTTTCCTGGTACAACTTTTTCGAAAGTTTTTTCAAGGGTTTCCATAATGTTAGTGTAAACAAACTCTTTTATATATTTTATTGTTCTGAACGTGAAAAGTGCTCAATTAAATCTCTTTTTCGAAGAAAAAGACTATTTGTTTTTCTGAAAGAAAAACCAAGCACACCTCTCCAAATTAGGGATGGGTGGTCGAGGGTATTGAAATGCCAACTTTAACTATTTTTAATTCTAAAGTTTAGTTCTTTCTCTCAATTAGACATAACATC
>JBKHAG010000029.1:0-6537 GCA_046543005.1 Candidatus Woesearchaeota archaeon
ATATGTATAATCAGAAAAACCTCTAAGTTTAAGTTCTGAAGCTGCCTTTTTGAGTATTATTTGGTTTTTCATCTTCTTTTTATTAATTGAATCTCTTTAGAGTTCGTACAATATACATTGTGCGAACTTTATATATATAAAGATTTCGAAAATAAGGTTATATCAAACTTCAAATCAGCTAAAGTATAACAAAATCTCATCAAAAAATCAAATAATAATTTGAAAAAATAAAATAAACTATAAAAAATACTTTTTAGTTTTCAAAAACCCATTAAAATTTTCTAAAATTGAAAAAATTATTTTTTTAAAAAATAAAAATAAAAATAAAAAAAGCTCCTTTCCCCAGCCCCCCCTATTTAGTTAAAATTTAAAGTTTTATGTAATAACTTTCTCTAACATCAAAATTCAAGCAATACAGCTCTTCTAAACCCATTAAAGAAGCGTCTGAGAAACAATAAAAATAAATTTACTGTTTACTACAAAAAAATTCTGAAAAAAACAAGTTAATTTTTCTAAAAAATCAACTAAAAAAAAAATATCAAAAAAATAGGCTCAACTATTTTAGGAAAAAATAATTAAGTAAAATTGCGTAAAAAAATGAATTGCGTTTTGATCAAAAATTTTTTTTGAAAATAAAAATGATTTATTAAAAATAATTAAAAGTGTAAAAATTTTGTGAAAAATATAAAAATAATAAAAAAACAAAATCAAAAACTTAAGAAAACAAAAAAACAAAAAACGAATAAATATTTTTTTAAAAAATATCAATAACATATCGAAAAAATAAACTTAAATATTTTAATCAAAAACTACTAACTAATATCAAATAAATAAACTAAATAATATAATAAAAGCTTAAAAACTACAAGCAAAATAAACTTAAATAAACTAATAATTACTTGAAATATTTAAGCAAATAAAAAATCAAATTATTTAATCAAAAACTAAATTATTCAAATAAACCTAACTTAAAAAATGCGAGCAAAAATTAAAATTATTAGTAACTAAAAAACAACAAATTTATAAAGAAAACCATTTAAATACACAGTATGGCAGACTACAAAACTTCTCCTGAAATTGAACGCGCAGCTAAAATCATCAAATATCAAAAAAACGCACAAGAAAGTAAAACATATAATGTGATGAAAGCATATATTGACGCTGCTGAAAAAAATCTTAATGCCAAAGATGGCGAACCCGATTATAAACTTCTCGAAAATAAAGACGTGCGAGAAAAACACGTAGAAAGTATCGTTGAATCCTTACAAAAACACTATACAAAACATACAGGTATAGATCTTAAAGATGTTGAAAAACGCGCTCCAGGATATTCTGATCAATTATTTCAGATGCATTATGGAATTGATAAAGCTAACTTAAAAAATCTTGCAAACCAACAAGGAAAAGATTTTACTGCTCTTGCATTTGTAGGTACAATGCAACAACAAATAAGTAAATTGACCGAACAACACATCAATGCAGCAACTTCAGAAATTAAAGTAGAACATTTAGATGATATTGTAAAATATACTGGTATTGATGCATCACTTATTAATAAAGGTAAAATAGGCCACGATGAAACAAGAAATTTACTACAACAATATTTAGTCAATGATGAAGTTTCCAAGAAATGGCTTGAACAACAACCATATCATCTCAAAAAAGATGAAGGAAAAAGTAAAAAACCAACACTAGCAAAAATGGATAAAAAAGAACCGATTAGTTTCAAAAAAGCAGCATAGGTGTACAACATGAAAGAACATAAACAAGCATTACAATATTCATTCATGGTAGCTCTTCACGAAGCTGTAGCATGTCACGCAGTTAGTGGGAGTAACGTTTCATTTGATTCACTTATTGATTCTAAAAAAAGAGATATGTTTAAACGACACATCGCAACAAGTTTTGAACAAATTGCAAGAAAGCGATTTAAACAAAATCCTCACCTAGGAGCATATTCTGAAGAACATGTTGCGCTTTTAAACAATGTTATTAAGGCAAGCGATACTTTTATTGATGAAAAACAAAACGCGCTTTCACAAGCGGATTTACTGCTTCACGCATGTCAACATTTAGAATAAATTTCTAGAAAAAACATCAATTTTTGAAAAAAAAAAAATCAAACCTTAATCGCCATGAAGAAGTTTTTCAACATCAATAGTTGGATCTTGAGCAACTTTTTCTAAAAGATTTTGACGAAATTTTTCTTCTGCTCGAAAGCTATCTACAGCGATATCTACAAGAGAAGGTTCAATTCGTAAAATATCTTTCATCGTTACAAAACCAACTAATTTTTTCCCTACAAGAACAGGTAATTGACGGATATCATTTTGACTCATAAGAGTCATTGCATCTTGAATAGTTTTTTGAGGACTAATATTAACAATGTCAGTTACCATAATGTCATCAACCAAAACAGTATCAGGATTTTTCCCTTGAGCAACAACGTCATAGACTACATCAAGACTTGTAAATATACCAACTAATTCTTTTTTTTCATTAAGCACTACTAAACTTCCAATTCTAAATTGATCAAGTATTTTTGCCGCTTGAGCGACAGTTTTTCCAGTCGATATACAAATAGGATCCTTTGTCATAAACTCTCCGATTTGTAATTGTTCTCGTTCTAACATCATCATATCCTCCCATTAGTTATTTTGCAAAAAATATTTCTAGATCAGGACCAAAAATATTTTTTAAATATTCAAAAAAAGCGCCTTTAACAAATAATTGAGGCGGAGCTCGAGTAGTAACTAAAGCATTTTCAAACTCATCAAGAGAAATATCTACACGATCATAGATTTCTCCAGATTCAGAAACTTTTCCTCGGGAAACGCGACGTTTATCATCATCGTTAATATCAGTTATAATAAAAACATCATCACCAAGCAAAACAACTTCACCAAATTGTTCATTGCCATACTTAACTTTAATACGTGTTTTTTCTAAATCTTTATTTTGTTTTCTTTGTATATGCTCTACTAAAACAGCAGTTAATTCTTTAGAATCTTTAGTTACTAAATTAACATCTTGTTTAGAAAGCTTTCCAGCATCATAGTCTTTTTTTGCTTTAACCATGTCTTTAACCATTCGAGTATAACGCTGAGGAATAAAACCTTTTTCAACAACATGTTTTGTAAATAAAGAAATAAGATTTTTTTCTTCAACAGAAGTTATACCTTCTAAACGAAGCACATCACGAATTACAGTAACCATATTTTCATACATGTGAATAACTTTTTCTTCTTCTTTGTGAAGCCTAATTTCTTCAAATAATTTTTCAAGTCTATCTAAATATCGTTTTGATTTGTCAAGTAAATCATCTATTTCTTTTCCTGTAATGGAAAGTTTTCTTTTATGTTCAAAATCTTTGTGAATTTTAAAAATTTCATCAAAAATATCAACATATTCTGGCTCAAGAAGTTTTTCTTTTTTAACTAGTAAATCACGCATTGCTTTTGATGTTTCACGAGGAGTGGTTGGTGGAATACCATACATCATTAAAGCAGCTTGAGAAGGAGTAATAATCCCCCAGTAAAAATCTTCCATAGCAATTTCTTTCATTTTGAGTTCTATTCGTTCAACGAATTGTTTTCCAGAACCTAAATACATATCAATTGCTTCAGGAGAAGGTTTAATTCTGCCCATTTGTAAAAGCTGTTTCCAAGGCATAAAAACTCCTCGGTCATAAAAAGGAACCCCGTCTCTAAGGAAGGTAAAAATAACTGGACTTGCGTCTTTAATACTTTCCCAAAAGTCTGTAAGAATGTATACTTGAATATTAAAATCTTTTTGGATTCCAGTCATTTGTGCAGCTTCGCCACCCATTTGAATAATAATTGCTCGAAGTTTATCTCGAAGTTCTGCACGAGTCATCTTCTTTACATCAGTATCATCAATTACCACAAACACATCAACATCACTTTCAGGAGTTGAACGACCTTGAGTCATACTTCCAGAAAGAACATAAGAAACAATGTATTTTTCGAATTTTTTAAGAACTAAAGATTTGTGAACTTCAGAAATTTTAATCGCAGAAAGCATACCTGTGTCGTAGACAATTGCACTCATTGCAATCATTTGAAGAGGTTCGGTTTTACTATCATAACAATGTTGCCAAAGTTCTGTAAGAAGCATCGGTTCAACATGAAGACGTTCACTTACAGTTTTTGCTTGTTGATCACAAACGGTTTTAATTTTTTGAGATAATTCTTCTTTAGACATTTTCTTAGCTTCATAATCATCAATTAAAACTAAGACATTTATTTTTTCAGAATCTTCTTTATCTTTTTCATCTTTAGAAGGTGGAAGAAGTGAAACGCCACTCACATAGCCTTCAAGTCGAGTTACAATTTTATCTTTAAAACGTTCAACAATATTTTTTATATCAATAAGTTTTCCTTGTTCATCTTTTGGAAGTTGCGCTATGACTTTGTCAAGTTCGGATTCTTTTTCTGAAACAATTTTAGGAGTTTTTGGAGTAGAGGAGTAATCTTTAGAAGAAGACTTTGCTGTACTTTTTTTAGAAGTCTTTTTTGAAGGAGATTTTTTACTTGCAGATTTTTTTGTTGCTTTTTTAGAAGATGTATTAACTGATTTTTTTGTTGATTTTCTTGTAGACTTTTTCGAAGTTTTTTTACTTACCATAACTAATCGCACCTCATGTAAGATTAAGCTCACACATACCGTTTTTAGAGGCGTAAATCTTTATAAAGCTTTGGGAAGAAAAAGTAGGCTTTATCCCAAAAGGAGAAATAAACCATACTAGTTTAAAGTTTGATGTTGTAAGTCCGATTTTGTAAGATTTGCAAAAATCAAGAAATAATGCCAAACTTACAAATAAAAATTATACATTAAGGGGTTGATGATGCATCTTCGCAGTGTGCAAATAAATTTCATTTGGGACAGAGCCAAAAAGTAAAAAATTATTTAAATTCACTCAGAACAGTTTCAGCGTTAATAATGCTTATTCCTTGAACAGAAGAATCATCAAAACCAATTCGCTCACACATAGTGTTAATAAACACTTTAACAAAAGGAAAATTTTCTAGACTTGAAAAATCAAATGTGTCTGCGACAAAAGTATAAAATGTTTTATCAGGAAATTTTTTTTTTAGCTCTTTAATAAACTGTGGCTTGCATTGGCCAAATTTAGTCGTGACTAAAACACCAACCTCTTTAGCTTGCAAAAAAGCAATATAAGAGCCTCGAACTTTTTTTCTCATTAATTTTATATCTCGTTGTGAAAACGTTCTTATTTCCCCTGTATGAGGATTATATCGTGTTAAAGAAATATTATTATTCAAAAGTAAAGCTTTAGGATGAAACTCCCCATCACCAACATATAAAATTTCTTCACCTTCTTTAAAAGAAAATTCTTGAGTCATGCAACCAAGTAATTGACCATCATATGTTGCTCGGCGTCCTGTAAACAATCGAACCGCTTTACCTGCGTCAATAAGTTGTTGTTTTATAGCAGTAAGAGAAAAAAGAAATTGCACAGTTGTAGCTAAAACGATATGTTGCCCTATTGCGTCAATACAATTTTTTGGAAGGACTACTGGTTTTGTATAGCGAGCTTCAATGTGAATAAGGTCCATACTAAAAAAGAATAATGCAACCTTTAAGAAGATTACGCTAAAGAAGAAGAAATAAGGTAGCGCAAGAAACCTTGTTGCCTTGACGAGAAATCAGAGTACGGCGCGATTGTTTACAGCGCCGGTTCGCACTTAAGCCGCTGCGAACTAATAAGCGTCGCAACAAAAAAAAGAAAATAATGAAAAGTAACACAGAAAACGAATAAAAAAAGAAAGTGCAACTTCAAAGAATTACTTATTAAAATTAAACACGTCAGCTAAATCTACATCATCTTCAGGCATTTTTTGACGTGGTTTTTTTGGAGCTTCATCCTTTACTTCACGTGTTTGTTCAGGTTGAGCAGACTCAGAAGAAGTTTCAGGTTGATTATGCTGTGAAGTCTGAGCAGATTGCTCAGGTTGATGTTGTGGTTGAGGACTTTGTTTAACAGATGGTTGTTGCATCTGTGATTGTTCTTGTGATGGTTGCACTTGAGGCTCTTTTTGTGGTTGTGAAAAATTTGAAATAACAGGTTCTGAATAAGAAATAGTTATTGTTTGTGATTTTGGTTCTTGATGAACACCCACTAAAGGTTTTTTTTCATCTTCTTTTTCTTTTTGAGGAGTATCTGCAAAAGATTTTTCTTGAGCTTCTTGTACAGATTCCTGTTGTGATTCTAAGGACGATTCTTGTTCAGATTGTTGAGCCTGAGACGATTCTTGCGCAGGCACTTGTTGGTTTTGTTGCATGGTATTTAATTGAGAATTATTTGAATTAGCACCCATACTCATTGAACGAGCAGAGTATTCTTCAGGCGACATAGTAGGTTGATTAGAAGAAGATTGTTCAGGTTCAAAAGATAAATCGGGCTGACTGGGTTTAGGATTTTGAACAGGTTGACTATGCTTACTGCTTGGAACAAATTGTTGCGTTTGTTCTTGTTCTTGTGATTGTTCTTGT
>JBKHAG010000011.1:0-30258 GCA_046543005.1 Candidatus Woesearchaeota archaeon
TAGCACCAACAGAACCACCAGAAGAACCAACACCAGAACCACTACCACCAGAAGAAGAAACATCCTCACTAACAGTAGCAGGACTACAATCAGGATCAGCAGGATAACCACAAGACTCAACACAAACATTATCAGGAATAGAACTACAAGATAATTCTATATTCACAGTATCATTAAGTAAAGTTGTATTATCACCATAAACAATTAAATCACCAGATTCATTCACACCTGAAGAAATCAAACTAATAGAAACATTTCCAGGAGCAATATCTCCAGAAGATAATACTTCTTCTGAAAGATTAAAAACTGTTGAAATATCAACAGGATCACTATCAGAAATATTTTCAAAGAAAAAAGAAGCATTACTAACATTAGCAAAACCTTGAGGAAAAATCCATTCAACACTAACATTATAAGCAGGATAACTAGCACCCAACAAATTCCTCAAATAAGAATCAAAAGAAACAGAACCAACAACCAAATCCAAAGAAGAAGGAGGAGAATCAATTTTTTGAACCAAATAAGGATTATTACCAGCACTAACCAAAGTAAAAGAAGAATTAACAGTTTCATACACATCAGGTTTTGAAGTTTCAGAAAGACCAGTAGTCTCAGTAACTTGCAAAACAACATCCTCCTCATACAAAACAGAAAGAAAATCAGCACTAACAACAACAGATTCATTATCGCCAGGAGGCATTGAAGAAATTCCATAATCTGAAGAGCCAGCAAATTTATCATTTAGTTTGATTCTATTAGTTACATCACCTTCTCCTATTTCTTCAAGATAAAAGCTCAAATCACAAGTTTCCCCTTCTTCAATATACTCTTCATCGCCAGTATTAAAAATTGTTAAATTAAAAATAGGATCTAAATTATCATCATCATCTAAACCAATATATTCACCAGCATTTTCAGGATCAAGACTCCAAGAACAATCCCAAAAAGACTCCACTTCATATATATCGCTATAACCTCCTAAACCCAAAGTATTATTTGCATAAATTCTAACATCCAATAAATCCTCATATTCAGGCAAACTCATATTAAATATTAAATAACGCAAGTCACCATCTTCTTCATAAGAACTATTAACTATTTGTTGAGCAAGAGGTAAAGAAGACCATTCTTGAGTTGAGTTCTTCCATTCTAAAACAGCAGAATCAAAATCAGCTGCAACTGTTGAAATAGTCAAGTTTACAAGAATAGAAGAATTTGGATCAATAACATCAAAATCAGAAAGTTCAGGACTAAAAGAAACATCTGTGATAAATTCGTATTTAACCCAAGTAGAGTCTGAATTATTTTCTTGCCAAGCTAAAAAAGGATAACCATCATTTAAATCAGAACCGTAAGAATAATTAATATTCCAACCTGCATCAACAAATGTTTGAATATCTTTCATTTGAGAAGTCGTTTTTGCTAAACCACCGGCACTACTTAACCGTCCACTAGTTTCATAATCCCAAAAAGAATTAAAAACACTTCCGCTAAGACCTAAACTACCAACTAACCCCCCTGGAGGATTGGCTAAAACTAAACCGCTTTCAGCAGTAGTGCAATTAATTAAACCCGATGAAAAACTATTTTCAACTCGAGAATCCAAATAACCAACCAAACCACCGTTAGAATGAGAAGTTAAACAATTAAGCATTCCAGTAAAATAAGAATTATGTATCTGGGCGTTAGGACCAACTTTTCCTACTAATCCGCCGGCTGAAGGAGATCTTAATAAACCATTCGCCTCAATTATATTTACTGTTGCTGATGAAAAAGAAGAACGAATTCCAATAGGATCAATTGGTAACTTTAGAGAACCAGGAATATTACCTACTAAACCACCAACCTCATTTGTTCCTGAAACAAAACCTGATGAAGAACAACCAGAAATTAAACCATCACTATTCCCTGCAAGTATTCCTACAAATCCAGTGCCTGTAACATTTGCGTTTTGAATATGTAGATTAGTAATTTCAGACCCGATCGCCACATCACTAAATAAACCAATTTTAGGCTGAGAACTATTAATAAAAAGATTCGAAATTGTATAACCTCGACCATCAAGTATTCCTAGAAACTGACTTGAAGAAGCCTGTATTCCTAAAGAAGAATCATCAGAAAGTAATTGTTGAGGTGGTGGTTGAGATGCAGCTAGTCCAATTGGCTTAAAACCCAAACCATCATTATTAAGAGCATGACCGTCTACACTTGTATTTATACAGTCAATAGAATTATTTAAAACATAGTGAGCATTCAAAATATAATCCATGTCTTGAAGTTCTTCACAATTTGTTATAACATAAGGATCAAGTTCTGTTCCAGCACCTTCAAAAGGCATTTCATCATCAATCAACCAAACAGTCTCCGATTGATTATTCTGCCAAGCTAAAAAAGGATAACCATCATTCAAATCAACACCACCACTATAAGAAATATTCCAAGAAAAAAACGACATAATAGATTGTAATTCTTGCGTTGTTAAACCAACCGCACCACTACCACCAGAACTCAGTTGAGTAGAAGTATCAACATCCCAATAAGAATTAAAAATGTTTTGAGATAATGTTGCCGATCCACCCACTAAACCACCAGCGCCATTTAAAGACGTTCCTTCTTGAGTTACTTTTCCAGCAGAAAAAGATGAATATATCGCGACTGTTGAATCCATCATGTGACCAACCAAACCACCAATATAAGAAGAACCAGTTGCATTAACTAACGAATAAGAATTAATTATTAAAGAATTTGATTCTAAACCACCTACTAAACCACCAACCAAACTCAGTCCATAAACAAACCCTTTTGAAAAACTATTACTAATTTGAGCATATACTGATCTCCCTAAAAGACCAGCGACATAATTACCCGATCCCACAACAGAACCATTAAAAAAAGTACTGTCAATAATAACTTGTGCAGGAGGCGTAATGATAAAACCAACTAAACCACCAACTTGAGAACTTCCAAAAACGGAAGAATTTGATACAAAGGAGTTTAAAATAAAATCTCCATGAACTTGAGAAGCTTCACCTACTAAACCACCAGCAGAATCACCAGAACTTTCTATAGAAGAATTAAAGACAAAAGAATTATTAATAAAACCCCCCTGCAGAGCATAACCTACTAAACCACCTGCAAAATCACCAGAACTAAAAACAACTCCTTTTGAAAAAGAAGAATTACTAATTTGCCAAGAATTAATAGCACCACCAGTTAAACCGCCAACCTTCCTATCTCCAGAAACATTTACATCAGTTAATACAACTGCAGAAACTGAAGAATAAGGCAATATGCCAGTTAAACCGCCAACATACTGACTAAACCCTACAACACTACTCAAATTAATAACAATTCCTGAAAAATCAGAACCGCTAGTAGAAAAAGAAGCTATACCTGTTACGCCCCCAACATAATTATTTCCAATACTCGTTAAATGTAGCAAAGAAAAATTTGCCAATGTTGCACCTTCAGTATAACCAAATAAACCAACATAATCTTCACTTGAACGATTAATAAATAAATCAGAAATAGTATAATTAGCCCCATTAAAAACTCCTGTAAAATAATCACTAGTATTTCCTACAGGCTCAAAACCTAAATAAGTAGAACCATTATTATTATTCCAATTAATTGTATCACTACAATCAATATCACTAACTAATTCATAATACGCATCAAGATCAGAACTCATATTCTGCAACTGCGTACAATTAGAAATCTGGTAAGGAGCTCCAGAACTACCATCACCACCAGCAAAAGCGCTAACAGCAGTTGACACTAAAAATAATAAGACCAAAGAAAATAATAAAAATAATGTTTTTTTATTCACAACAAGCCACACCTCAGTTTCAAAAACCTATTTACAATTAGAACAAAATAGTATATAAAGCTATGGTTTGTAATACATAAAAAAGATTATTTTTTAATATTAATAAGTACATAAAAACAAAGAACTTCATAAAAAATATCTACACAAAAGCATAGTAAAATAAAAAAACCCTTCGCAGACAACCCGCTAGCCAGTTCTGTGCACCAATTCAGTTCATCAAACTCACGACAACCCGCATCCAGTCTAATCTTCTGCTTGCACGTCTGCCATAATTTTTTGCACACGCATACTAATTGGAACGGCTTCTGATTCTATTCGTTTTTCTTTTGCTAAAACGTGCTCAGTAAGTTGAGAATAATCTTGCGCACCCCGACTTTTTTTATCATATGCAAAAATAGACTTTTTATGTTCGGGCGCTTCAGCAAGTTTTGCATTGATTCGTATAGGATTTGAAATAAGTCCTGCATATTGTTGATGTAAACGTTCTAACATTTTTTTATTAGATTTATTTCGCGCATCATGCATAGTAGGAATAATTAAAGAAACATCTAAGTTATGATTGTAATGCCGGTTAATTTCTTTGATTGCTTCAGTCATTACCGCAAGGCCAGTAAGTGAAAGATATGTTGTTGATACTGGAATCATTGCTTCATCTGCAAAAATCATAACGTTTTGATTAAGAAGACCAAGTGACGGAGCACAATCCATAATGACATAATCATAACCGTCAAGTTCTAAAAATTTTTTCTTAAAAGCAATCGTAGGATTTGGATGATTTGCTAAATACACGCCTATTTTAGTTAATGCTTCAGTACTTCTTATTAAATCAAGATTTTTACCTAAAGGTAAAAGACATTCTTGGTAAGAACAATTACCAACTAAAAAATCATATAAAGTATAATCTGCTTGTGCAGGTAATGAATCTGAAATATTTCCTTGAGGATCAAGGTCAATAAGAAGAACTTTTCTTCCGCTTCGCGAAAGACCTGCTGCTAAATTTATTGCTGTTGTTGTTTTTCCAACACCGCCTTTTTGATTAATCATACATATTTTTCTCAAAGTAAAACACCCTTTTGTTAGTTTAATTTATTAGTGTAATTCTACCACACCTCGTGGAAAAATTAGGGTTTTCCAAGTAGAAGGCAACAAAGTCCACATAAGAGCTATTTAAACTTTTTGCTTAACAAGAACCTATAATTACACACAACACGCCAGAACTAGAACGCAAAAAAATAACTAAATAAAAAAAATTATACTAAACTCGTATCAATAACTTCCGCAAATAATGAACCCGAGATATTATAATTATTAGATCCGCCTACACGATTAAAAGTTAATTGCACATCAAAACGTTCTTTATTACCTACAGACCAGTCAAAAGTTTGATCATGTTGGCAACTAATTCGTTTTACTTCACCAGAAGGAATTTGAACGTAACCACCAGTTAAACTTAATCCATCACCATCAACTGCAGTTATCCGGATATCTTCACCAAAATTATTTCTAAAACGAAACTCTACAGTTTGATTTGCAGATGATTTTTGCACAGAATAATCAACACACTTGAGTTGCTCACCAAACTCGCAACTTTCTGGAATATATTTTCCTGGATTGAGTAAACCAAAATATCCTAAAACACCAACAGCTGCTAAAATTACCAAAAAAGCCCAACCGTACGTAATTAAATACTCAAGAGCGGCTTGACCTTTTTTAGAAGAGCGTTTGAATGGTAAAAATAGTTTCATCGTAATAGTTTACCTTGTTTTTTTGTATGAGCAAGCCATTTTTTTCGCTTCTTATCACTCACGTGATGCACTCGTCCAAAGACGCTAAAGCGAACTGGTTTAATCCCCACAAAATGAAAAATTCCGTGTTTAATAATTCGATGCCAGCCACGTCCCAGTAAAGAAAATTCATACATGAAATGAGGCATACTCATGGTTGTAATAATACGAACGGATTTTTTTGTAAGCAGGGGATGAGAAATTCCGGATTTTTCATTAAAAGTATAGGCATAACCTCGAGTAAATACTCGTTCAATAAATGAATGACAAAGTGCAGGCATGCCACCCCACCACGTAGGATAGGCAAGCACAATATGATTTGCAGCAGAAATTAATTTTCGCAGTTTGACAACATCTTTTTCATCTTTTTGTTTAGGATTCTTAAATGTTAATTCAAATTTTAAATCATACAAATTAATAAAAGTAGTTTTTGCACCTGCTTCTTTAGCACCTTTTTGATAAGCTTTTGCTAAACTTTGCGTAAAGGTCTTTTTACGAGGATGACCATTAATAATAAGAACGTTTTTTTTAAAAGATTTTTTTGTAGATGATTTTTTTTGAGAAACCATTTTTTTACTCACCAACACGCATTATGTAAAAGAAGTTTATAAAGTTTACCTAAGAAGAAGGTTTGTCCAAAGAGTTGCTAGTTGTGCCTTAAAACAAAACAAAGTTATAAACATTTTCATGCAAAGTCATGAATGCTTAAAAATTCATTAACTTTTTAGCACACAAAAAACTCAAAAGTTTTTTAGTGAATAATTACAAATAACAATTAAAATTTCGCAAAAACGTGAGAATACGCACTTCGCACAAAAAAAATTCTTGGGACAAACCTCTAAGAAAAATACAAATAGAATAAAATATAAAGAAATAATAAAAAGAAAAAAAAATTCAATTCAATAAAAACTAATTCTCATCTTTAGGAGCAAGTTCATAATCTAATTCTAAATCATTAATTGCTAAAAGAGCTTCAGAAGTTTCTTCAAAAATATATTCTATTTTTTTAACAGAACATGTTCGCTTAATTGCGTTTTGAGCAGTTTTGAGTAATTCGCATTCTTGGCTAAGACAAGGAATTGCTATTCGAGTCATTTCATGTTTTTGACTCACGTGCTCTCGACTTTTAATTGCGCGAATCGCTCCAATTACTTTACAAACCAAATCTCCAGTCCGTAAAACAGAATCCAACGAAGTACTTAACTGCGAATCAGCATCCGATCCCAGATCACTGCTTACAGCAAACGGCTTGGGCCATTGTTGTGTGTGAATTGATTGTGGTGTGTCATCAGTTAAAAGTTCTTTTGCAAATCGCCAAGAATAAATTTCTTCTGTAATAAATGGCAAGTATGGTGCAAAACATTTAGTAACATTTAGAAGAACTATTGCCAAGGTATATTGGCCTGCACGTTTTGAGTCTTCTCCGTAAATGTCTGCTTTATAGATTCTATCTTTTACAATTTCTAAATAATTATCACAAAAGTCTGTCCAAAAAAAGTTTTCAATTTCACTTCGAGCTTTTGCGTATTCATAGTTTTCTAAATGTGTTGTTGCGTTTGTAATCATCGCATTCATTTTTAGAAGAATCCATTTATCCATTACAAGAAGAGAAACAGCGTCTGAACCCTGCTTAGAATTCTGCCCACCGCCAACCCGAAAGTCACTCTGCTCACTGAACCCTGTAAAACTGAAATCAGTTAGATTCATGTGTGCAAATTTTGCAGCGTTGAATAATTTAGTTGCGGTTTTTTTACCAGTCTCAACATATTTTTCTTGAAAAGGTAAGTCATCGCCAAGTTTAACCGCAGAAGCCGCGTAACGCACAGCATCAGATCCGAAAAGTTCCATAAGTTTTGTCGGGTCAACAACGTTACCTTTGGATTTAGACATTTTTTTACCATTTTTGTCAAGAACAAAACCTGAAACCATAATGTTTTTCCAAGGAACGCAGTTGTGATGAAAATAAGATTTTGTAATAGTATAAAACGCCCACGTTCGTATAATATCATGCGCTTGAAGACGAATAGTCATAGGCATTGCTTGCTCAAATTTTTCATCTTTTGTTTTTCCCCACTCAAGGGCGATTTGAGGGGTTAGCGAACTTGTTGCCCACGTATCTAACACGTCAGGTTCAGCAAGTAAATTTTTTGGATTGCCTAAATAACTTTTTGGTGTTTGAGTTGTTGGATCTATTGGAAGTTCGGATTCATCTGCAGTAATAATGTTTCCTGTATCTTTTTCATACCACACAGGGAAGGGAACACCAAAGTGTCGTTGCCTGGAAATACACCAATCCCAATTAAGATTTTTAACCCAATTTACATAACGAACTTTCATATGAGTTGGATGCCAATCTATATTATCAGCAAGAGCTACAAGTTCATCTTTATAATCCATAACATTAATGAACCATTGAGATGTTTTTATAAATTCAATTTCAGTTCCACATCTATCGTGAGTATTTGCATTATGAGTTATTTTTTCTGAGGATTTTAATGCACCACATTCTTTTAAAGCTTCAACAATTTTTATTCTTGCGTCAAGACTTTTTAATCCACTAAATTGTTGAGCAAGTTCGTTTAATGTACCATCCTTATTAAGTATAGTTCTTAATTCTAAATCATACTTGTGCCATTTTTCAACGTCTTCTTTGTCTCCAAAAGTACATACCATCATAAGACCTGTTCCTTTTTCAAGAGCCACACTAGGATCAAAAAGAACAGGGACTTCATAATTAAAAAGAGGAACTTTTGCTTTTTTTCCTTTCAAGTATTGATAGCGTTTATCATCAGGATGCGCAAAAAGTGCCACGCATGCAGGAATAAGTTCCGGGCGTGTTGTTGCAATAATAAGTTCTTTACCTTCGTCGTCAGTAAATGCAATATCGTGGAAAAAGGAGGTTTTTTCTATATTTTCAAAATCAGCTTGTGCAATTGCTGTTTGACATGTTGTACACCATGTTGTTGGTGTTTCTTTTTTATAAATAAAACCTTTTTTGTAAAGATCTAAAAATGATTTTTGTGAAACTCGAGTTGCTTCTTTACTAATAGTAGAATATGAATTTTTATAATCAGCGCTAATTGCTAAATTTTTCCAAGCTTGAATAAATTCTGGCTTAATTTCTTTAATTGTTTCGTGACAAAGTTTTACAAAATCTGGTCGAGAGATATCTTTAGAATTAATTTTTTTTAGACGTTCAATTAAGTGTTCGGTTGGAAGACCATTATCATCTGTTCCAAAAGGATAAAAAATTTTATCACCTAACATTCGATGAAATCGAACGATAAAATCGCCCTGCGCATAAGAGAATGCGTGACCCATGTGCATTTGTCCACTAACTGTTGGCGGAGGTGTGTCTACAGAAAATACTTTTTTAGGTGATTGATCATCGACAGTAAAATCAGATTCGAAAGGATGTTGTTCCCAATACGTTTTCCATTTTTCTTCGATGTCTTTAAATTTATATTTTTTTGGCCATGGAGTTTCATTTTGATTTTCTTGTGTCGCATTCATAATATTCACCTTAAACATAAACAAAAAGTAAAAAAGTACACAAATAAAAAAGTAAAATAAAAAAGTTACTCACTTAATAGTTTTGTAACAAAAACTAAATTTATTCTGTTTTTGAAGGTTTAGCTTCTTCTTTTTGAGCTGGCTGAGCTTCTACTTTTGCATCAGCTTTAGCTTCTTGTTTTTTTTCAGTTGATTTAGCTTCTTGTTTACTTAGCACGAATTCAACAGTTTTTACTTTTGTTAAGTTTTGAATCATTTCAATAAGTGGTTTTGTAAATTCTGTAGGGAGTTGAGATTTTGTAGAGATTACTGCTTTGTCACCCTCAACAGTTACATCGTCACCAAGTGCTAAACCGTACAGTGCAAAAATTGCTTTTACTTGGTCTGCTGGGTTTTTAACTTTTTTATGAACAGTTATATCATAGACTAAATCTTGTGAAGCAAGTGGATGATTAAAATCAACGATTACTCGACCGCCACTAATACTTCTTACAACACCAATTTGATTATCAATGTTTACTTGAAGTCCAACGAATGGCCGGATGTTTTCTTTTTTGAAAAATTTTGCTGGAACGAGTTCTAATTTTTTTGCAGACTTTAGACCAAAGCCATCTTTAGCTTCAATTTCAAGCATGTATGTTCCAATTTCTTTACCAATAAGGCCTTTATCCAGTCCTGAAAGAACATGGTGTTGGCCAAGAACAATAGTTATTGGACCGTAGGTGCTTTTTGGATCAAAAATTTCTTCTTTTTTTGCAACTTCTGCATCCGTTGTATCAAATACTTTTTTTTCTTCGTTATTGATTTTTCCCGTATAGGTTACTTGAATAAAATCTCCTTTTTCTAATGTCATTTTTTATCTCCGAATTTTTTTTATCTCCGAATAATTATGATTTTTAATTTTTGCAACACATTGTTTACACGATGTTTACACAACAGCGGTTTTAATTATAAAATGCGCACTGCAACCCGAGTCGCAAATAATTATTTGCTCGTGGGTTTGTGAGAAAATTCACAAACAATCGCACGCATTTTGAAATGTACATCAAGGCGTAAACAACAAACATATTTACATAATTACCTATGCTGTTTTAGGCTTTAAGTCTTGTTCTGCCCATTCAGGTTTTCCAAGACCTTCTTGTCGCATAGTCATTCCAATTTTTGGATTGGAAATATCTTTGAAGGAAACTGCAATGATTCGTGCAAAGCAATGGTCATCAATTTTTAGACTTCTGTTAGATTCTTTTCCTTGTAATACTTTTTCTTTACTATAAGAAACAAAATCGTTCATTGTTTGACCGATGTGAATCATACCTTCAACTGGACCAAGGGATATAAATGCTCCAAAGTCAGTGATGTCTTTTATTTTTCCATAGATAACTTCTTGAATTTGTGGAATAAATACTAAGAGTTCAAATTTTGCTTTGTAATAAGCCGCGCCGTCGCCAGGAATAATAATTCCATCATTTACTTCTTTGAGTTCAATAACATCAATAACATATCCTAATTCTTTACTGATAAAACCAGAAAATTTTTCTTTGACTTGCCCAATAACTGCGTCATTGAGTTCTTTATCAAATTCCGTAGGTGGAACTCTAATGTGATCTTCTACTTGTACTGCATAATACATTTTTTAACCTCCTTTAACAAGAATAATTTTGTTGCCTTGGAGCTTACCACAAAATCGCTCGATTCATGCAGGGCGATTTTGGCGAAAAAGACCGCCGTCGCGAAATCTCCGCAATAAATTATCTGTTAAGATTCTTTTACTCAAATAAAGAAGCGAGCGCAAGAACCTCTTGATAAAGAGAGGAGAAGCACTATTTATAAAAGATATGGTTAAAAAGGCCAAATATGTGTAAAAAATGATTGTAATGTGAACAATTCAAGCAATTATTTATAAATAAAACAATCTAACCCTTCAACTAATGACTTCAACTATTATTTCAAAAGTTTCATCAATTTTGCCTTCAAAAAAGTATAAATTGATTATAGATACAAATGTTCTTCTTTTACCAGGAAGCGCAGGTATTGATATTTTTACTGAGCTTGAGCGAGTGCTTGATGAACGCGTGCAACTTTGTGCGATGAAAGGAACTGTTGAAGAATTACAATCATTAATCGATAAAAAACCCAAAAAAGCAGGCAAAAAAATTAAAGGCAAAGATGCATTTAATGCCAAACTAGGATTTATTCTTCTACATAAAAAAAATGTTAAAATCATAAGTCATGAAGAAGGTCATGTTGACGATGCAATCATTGCAAAAATTTCTAAAAATGATTATGTATTTACACTTGATAAAGCGCTTCAAAAACGTGTGCGAGAAAAAAGTGCAAAAATTATTAGTGTGCGTCAACAACATCTTGTTTTGTTGCAATAGAATTAATTTTAAAAAATAATGAGAAAAATACAAAAAATAAGTTCTGTTAACCGCTTACTTCACACCCGAACCCTGTTCACCGCCAGCCCACATTCAATTAACATTGCCCTTCAACAAAATAAGTAACACCTGCACTACAAGCAACACAAGCATTGCTGTACGTTTTTTTATCATCAGCACACACAGGGTCGTATTCTCTAGTGCAAACTTCTGGTGCTCCTTGAGGGTATAACTCATCACAATAGGAGTAATTTATTCCAGACTCAGAATCATTATAAGAAGGCGTTTGAGAGGGAGAGCTTTGTGCATCGGAATTGTTTAAGACAATATCATCTTCTGTAAGTACTGGCTTAAAGAGCAGTACAAGAACTGCATAAAGCACAATAACTAAAACGAGAAGAATAAAAAATATATTTTTTGAAAATAATTTCATAAAAGAAGAAAATCAAAAGCAGTATATAAATTTTTAGGAACTAAAACGCAAGAGAAAGAGAAAAAAGAAGAAGAAAACAATAAATTAGATAAAAAAAAGAAAAAGCAACAAACATCATCATCAAAACATCCTTTCGCTAATTAATAAAGCCAGCCTGCTAGTTCACCGCTGCCTGTTCCCTGATTGCTGTTTACAACATTGCGTTCACATATCAAACTTTTTAATCGTAATCTTACCGTCTTTAATCAAAAATTCATAGTTTTGGTTTTCAGAAAGTTTAGCGCTTCGCGTGACTACTTCAGGCAAGAGTACTCTATCTGCTCTAAAATCAAGCGTAGTAATAAGCGTTTCTTCTTTTGCACAAACAGGTTTCATTTTATCAATACCTGAAAGGATTTCATCAGCAGAGACGTTGGTTTTTACTGCGTGAGTTTGTTTTGTTTGTTTATGTAAAAAAGTAGCAATCGCGTCAGCCACATCAATACCAGTATATTCTGTTATTCCCTGAAGTCCAGGACTTAAATTTACTTCAATAACTACAGGCCCTTTATGACTCATTAAAATATCAACACCACACATGTCAGCGCCAAGTGCTTTTGCTGCTTGAATTGCCATTCTTCGACATTCATCGGTGAGTTCAATTTGACAACCTGTTCCGCCTGCATGAATATTTGCTCGCGCTTCTTTACCATTTGATTTTCGTTGGTAAGCGGCAATTACTTCATCACCAATAACAAGTGCTCGAATATCTGTTTGTCCAGTTTCGACATATTCTTGAATAATAAATGGTTGACGTAAATAAGAAAGTGCGTCAAGAATTGAAGATGCTGAAGGGTAAGACTCTGCAAATAAAACACCTTTTCCTTGCGTTCCATGAGGGAACTTCATGATAATAGGATAATTCATTCGTTCTAAAATTGAACGAGCAGCACCTACAGTTGCAGCCATATAAGTTTCAGGCATAGGAATATTATGTTTTTGAAGCTCAAGTTGAGTGAGTAATTTATCATGAGCCACAGTAAATGCACTTGGAATAATAGGCATATAACACTCATGTCCTCGCAGAATAGTTAATGTTTCTAAAACGTTTGCATAACGAAAAGATCCTTTTGCAAAAATACAATCATAATGTTCTAAAGGTTTACCCTTGTACAAAATTGTTGCTTTTTTTCCACTAAAAGAAATTTCTAAATATTTAATGTTAATATGATCTACTTGATCAAAATATTTTTTCATAGCGTCAACTGTCCAAATACTAGAGACGCTGCCTAAACTTACTACTGCTGCTTTCATTATGCATAACTCCTACTTATTGAAATAAATCATATATTTTAAAACTTTGTATTCTCAAATTTTTTATATGCCACTACCACAAATTTGTATTCTTAGTGGCTTAAGTTGCAAGCAAGCGCCTGCAAACCAAGTCAAAACGAATTCGTTTCTTATAACTTTGCAATTGAATTGCAAAAAATCAACGCGTGCTCTGACTCTGCCTCAAGGCAAAGGGATTTACTTAACATTTACTTAAAAAAACCATTCAATGAAGATTGATCTTGAGGAAGCGATTGTGTTTTTTTATTAGGATCTATTAAAAATCCTTTTCGTAAAACATTTCTACCAATAAGGACTGGATATATCATACTTTCTCTATCAGCAACAGTAAATACTTCAGTCATGGTTTTATGAGCCATTTGAAAAGTTATTTTTACAATATCTCGTTTCTCACGACCGTTTGCGTTGCGCACGTAAGTCTCACCTATAACGGGCCCAAGTTTAAATTCCTTAACTAAAGCCTTATCAATTGAGCATTTTGTCGCGCCGGTATCAATACGAGCATTAAATACTTGTTTTGTTCGCTTTGATTTGTAAATCGCTACAGGTTCTACAAAACCAATAATATCACGATTAGAATATTCTGTTACTTGTTCTTTGTCCATTAACGCTTTTTAAAACATCATGATTTATAAATATTGAGTTTTTACTACCAGATAAAATGCATCCGATATCTCACGGCCTTACAGGACTATTAATGTTAAAAATTTGCGAGAATATACAACCGCAGTTTTTTTCAAAATCGCTTTTTTTTATAGTCTTTGCTGTAGGGTTTTCTATGATTCCTGATGTTGACTCATTGTGGAAATCAATGCATATTCGAGATCATCATAAATCATTTTTTCACGCACCACTTTTTTGGTTAGCTATTGGCTTGGCAATTATAGTAACAGAATACCTTTTATACAGCAATATTTTTGGTTTAGGATTTTTATTTATTCTTACAACACAATTTCACCTATTAAGTGATTATATTACTGCACGAGAAGCAGGCATTGCATGGTTTTACCCTTTTTGTAAAAAAGAGTATAGTTTAGTTCCTATGAATAAAGAAGTTGGGAATTTTGATTTTTTACGATCAACACGACAACAAAAAAAAGCATATTATGAGTATTATTTTAGTAATTTAAAACTTTTAGCCTTTGAAGTTATTATCCCACTAGCAAGTTTATTTATTTTTTTAGCATGAAAATACGCAAATCTCCTTTCTAAAAAAGAAGAGAAAAAAAATACTTATTTAGGGCCTATATACGAACCCACAATTGATTGTAATACAGTCTTAGGTAAACTAGTTTTTGCCAAAAAAATATTTTCCCCATAAGGTTTATCCAATTGTAAAGAATAAGATGTTCCTGGTGCATTAACACGTATTGATACAAACATAGTACTCGCATCTCGTAAATCATCAACCCCTTGATACATAAATTCTCCTTTATGAAAAGCATCATTATTTTTTTCTGACACTTTAATTTCATCAGATAAGTGTTGTAAGCCTTCCAAAAATCGTTTTACTGTTGTTTGATCTTCTTTAGAATATGGTTTCAAACAAACAACTTTCCACTCTTGAGGATTAAAAAAATGATGTCCTGCAACAAGATATGTTTTTGGAATATCAGCATATACATCATTTACCTTAAAAAAACCTTTTGTAAAAGCAAGCAGTTCATCAATTGAAGAAAAATCTTTAAGAGTCTCTTTTCTTAAATCTTTAAAATTTATTTTATTCATAGTATACCCCCTAAATAATTTTAAGCAAGGTAATAAAAAATAAAAAATAAAATAAAAAAGTTAGCATAAAATAATTTATTTTAATACTGCGTCAACATCTTCTTGCGTTATTGCTTTTTTCCCTGCACGTATTGCATAAGCAAAGACGTCTTCAAGATTAAGTAAAAAGAATCGAGTATTTTTATTAGAATACAAAAATATTTTTTCTACTAATTCTTTTGAAATAAGATCTTTTCTTTCTAAACGACTATACACTAAGTTTAATGCATTTTCTATAGATAAGGGTGAAAGTTTTAAAATATTTTTTCCAATTTTCTTTTTTACTTCTGAAGAAAAACCTGTTTTTGCAAATGAAGCGTCCATAAATAAAACACTATGAAAGTATCCTGCAGAAAATAAATTATCTATGTGTTCGCAATCTTTTTCATTGAGTTTTTCTGTTTCGTCAACAATTAAGATTACTTTTTTTGCTTTTTTGCCAAACAGTTTTCCAAGACCTTTGTTTGCGCCAATTAATAATTTTTCGTAGTCAAAAGATCTATCTGAACGATTTCTACTAATATAGGCGATTTTAAAATCTTCTTTAAGTTCATTTACTAAGTATTTGAGTATAGTTGATTTTCCAAGACCATATTCTGCTTGTAAAAAACATAATTTTTCATTTTTAAGCCAAAAAACAAGTGTTTCAATTTCTTTATCATAACCTACCACTTCGTCATCAAAAAACCCTGGTTTTATAGTAAAAGGATTGTATGCATAACCTAATTTTTTATACCACGTTTTCATTTTTTTTCACCTTTATTTTCTTTTTTAGAAGAGGATTTTTTCTTAGTCGACTTTTTAGTGGATGCTTTTTTAGTAGAAGACTTTTTAGCACGAGATTGTTTAGAAGAGGATTTTTTATTCTCGGATGCTTTATTTGAAGAGGACTTCTTAGCAGACGAAGTAACATCTTTTCTTTTCTTATTATTTTTTTTATTGGATTGTTTACTCTTTTTTTCATCCTTTGGTTTTTTTTTGCTGGGTTTTTTTTCAACAATGATCTCAGGTTGATTTTCAAAAACTGCGTGACATTCAGGACAAGAAACATCTCCAGGTTCTACAATCGCTCCACAATTGCTACAAAAAATATCTTCATCAGGGTTTCGATAATAATTTCCTACCTTAAGAATTTTTCCGCCTGCAGGCGTTTTTTGAGGACCTTTAGGTCGAACTAAACCTAATTCTTTTTCAAATTCTTCAACTTCTTCTTTATCTAAAATATCTTTAAGAACAATTAAATGTTCTTCTTTAACACTAGAATCTTCATTCATAATCATCTCTTCAAAAATTCTGTGAAGGTTTACTAAAAATCGTCGAGGATTTTTCTTAGAAGAATCAAATATTCGTTTAATGTACTCAACAGAAATTACGCTTTCTTCATCAGTTACGTCTTCACCGAGTCGTTCTTGCACCATAGCTATTGCTTTTTCGTAATTAAAAGAATCAAGTTTAATTACTCGTTTTCCAATTCGAGAAACCATACTTTCTGGTAAATTTGCTTTGCTTAATTTTTCTCCTGCAAACACAATACTTTGTATATGTCCTTGATCGTAATAATATTTTAATCGTTCCATATTTACCAAAGGTAAATCAGTAACATTATCAATAAAAACAATATTATCTTTAGGAAGTTTTTTGCCAAGTGAAGCAAAAAAACCATTTCGTTTTCGCAAAACGTCTTCAATGTTTACTGTTTTAAGAATTTTTTGAGCATCTAAATAAATAACGCGTCCTCTAAATCGCGCAATAATTTTTTTTAAAAACTTTGTTTTACCACTACCAGCCTCTCCTTCTACAAAAAGAATAGAACCTGATGTTATGTAATATATTGTTTTATCTAATTTTTCTTCGTTTCCTAAAAAAGAGAATTGTTCTTTGTGAGGATTACATATAAATGGGTTTTTATAATACCCTGCTTTTTTGTGCCAAGCTTCCACTATCTATCACCTTTGTCATTTCCCCACCTCAGCAACTACTAGCAGAATAGATTTATTATATAAAGGTTTGTGTTATGCACTAGAAATTTTAACTAATAATTGAAGAAAATAACGCTTTATTTAAAAATAAAAGCTCATTTTATTTTTTTATGCAAGAATCTCAACAATTAATAAAACCAACAAGAGCAACAGCTAAAGTTGCACAATTATTCGAATTAGGATTAGATAATCTAAGAGTTTTAGGATATCATGGAACGTCTACTGAAGCAATAGAGCATCTTGCAAAAACAGGTTATTTGCCAAATACAGGCCGTCATGAAAACGAATTATATTTTTATCCAACTAATGCTATAGGTATTAATGATGTTGGAAAAGAAACAAAAATGTATTCTCGTTGGAACGCTTGGAAACACTTTATGACAAACCAACTTCCTTTTGAACCAAATTATGATGAACTTTGCGTATTTGATGATTCTTATCTTAGCGAACTTCCTACACTTGCAAAGCAATGCGAAGAATACAATATTTTTGAATATCAACTCAATAGACTTTTAGATAAAACAAAGCGAGAACGACAAGGCGTAATTATTTCTTTATCACCAGATATTGTCAACGAGTTTAAATTACATACCCCTTCAAAAGTTAAACAAGATAAACGATACATTAAAGTTCCTCAAGGATTAAATATTAATTACATTGCAAGTATTGAGCCTGTTGGTCAATTTGAGTGGAATATTTTAGAAAAATATCAACTTCTTTAAACACTATATACATACACCAAGTAAGCCACACCCACTGCTAAAAGTATTTTTAATAACTTATTTTTACAACACAAAAAAAACGATTAAAAGTCCAATAAGTCCTATAAATGCAGCATAAATGAGCGAAGGAATAATAGTCACTCTAAAAATTTTCCCTTCATTCCCACAAGCAGAAACTGTGCTACAGGCAGCAACTATATTATGAATGCAAATCATATTTCCAATACCCCCACCCACTGCTTGAAGTGCTAAAATCAACAAAGTGCCAACGCCAACAGATGAGGCTACTTGAAATTGAAAAGAACCAAATAATAAGTTAGAAATTGTGTTGCTTCCTGAAATAAATGCTCCAAACGAACCAACAAACGGTGCGAAGAAAAACCAAAACTTGCCAACAGCTTGTGCTAAATATTGAGCAGGTACAAGCAACATACTTTGTAATCCTGAAGCGTTAATATCACTGTGTACTAAGATTTTAACTAATACTAAAGTGAATAATAAGACTATAGCTATAGGTAGGAGTTTTTTTATTACGTGAAATAATTCGTGTGCAACAATTTTTGGTTTAAGTTTAAATAAAAATAATCCACTAAAAATAGCAACGAAGAAAAAAAGAGTTCCTGGAGAATACAGTATTGCTAAAGAATAAGAAAGATTTGTTCCTAAAACATTAGATACTCCAATAGTGCATTTTTGTAACCACAAACCAATTTTAAAAAAAGGCAAACGCGTTATTATTAAAATTAATGCTATGATAATATAAAGACCCCAAGCGCGAAGTTGTTCTTTATAATTAAATGAATGTTGTGTTAATTTTTTTGTTTTAAAACCTTGTTTAAATGACCAAGTTTTTTTTGGGAGAAACCACCCCTTTTGTACAGCTAAAAGAGACACGCCAATTGCAACAATAGATCCAAAAACCGAAGGTAGTTCAGGTCCTAAAAAATAGGCTGAAAATAAATAAGGTATAAGAAACGAAATTGATGTTAATAACGCAAATTTCCAAGCGCCAAAACCAATTTTCCAACTTTTTTCTTCACTAAAAAATCTTGTTGCAAACCCAAGTATAAGTAAAGGATAAACAAGTCCAACAATTCCATGAAGAAGTGCCGCATACCACGTTATTTTTTGTAAAGCAATGTTTGTTAAACTTGGAATTCCAGACGCTATACCAATAGTTATAGGAACGCCTACCGCACCAAAAGTTACAGGAATGGCTTCAAACATTAAAGGAATGGCTACAGCTCCAAGAATAGGCACGCCCAAAACAAAAAGCAAAGGTGCAGTAATTGCCGCAGGAGTTCCAAAACCCGCAACTGCTTCTAAAAATGCTACAAACAACCAACCAACTAAAAGAATATGTATTCTACTATCATGGGTGAGTTGTTTAAAATCACTTAAAATAATATCTAAAGAATTACTTTTTTTTAATACTGCTAAAAGACAAAGAGCTCCAAAAACAATAAGCAATACATCCAAAGCAGTTAACGATCCAACAATAATTGCAGCCCCTAACTGTCGCAAAGGCATTTTCCAGACAACAAGACCAATAATAAAACTAATCAAAGCAGCTAAAGGCATTGCTCGTTTTGCAGACCAAGAAAAAAAACCCATTAAAACTATAACTAAAATAATGGGAAGTAAAGCAAGTATAGCTAACATATACAAGTAACAAGAATTCGAATTTAAAAAGATTATGATACAGCTGTCCTGTTAAAAAAGGAGTCTTTAAGTATACTGCCAATTACACTTGATGAACTTGGAGAGTGGCTTGAGTTAAAAAAGGAGTCTTTAAGTATACTGCCAATTACAGTAACCAGCGATCTGGCTATCAGCCTACCAGTTCACCGTCCACCAGTTCTTGGACCCAAGGCGATAACAAAAACGCGCAGCATACAAATGTACAGTATTTTAAACAAGGTCAATATAGCGATTTTTTAAATATTTTATAGCACCATACTAAAAAACATACAATAATACAAATAATAATTAAAGCAAAGTTTATAAAGATATTTTTTAAAAAAGAACACACGAGGTGTGAGATGCTTTTTCAAGAAAAATATCAAATGCAAAAATTTCTCAAAACTACAGCAATGAGTTCATTATATTTTTTCGTTGTATACATGTATGTTCCTTATTTTTCTCCTTATTTGACAACGCTTGGTTGGAGTGAATCTCTTAAAGGATTATTTTTTGCAACCTTTTCATTTATGAGTATTTTTGCATATACTTACGCAGGAATATTAGCAGATAGAATTGGAAGATATAAACTGCTCATGATAGGTTTAGTCATTGAAGCAATTACCCTACTAGGTTATGTTTTTTTTGACAACATTCCTGCACTATTTATTTTACGCATTTTTTCATCCATGTCAAATGGCGCTATTTTAATTAGTGGGCAAGCAAGAATAAATGACGATATTTCAAATCAAAAAAGAGGACGAATAAATGGTATTTTTCAAACAAGCATTTCTATTGCGGCAATAACTGCGCCGTTACTTGGAGGTTTTATCAGCGATAATTATAGTTTTTTACGATTATTTCAAATCTCAAGCGTAGGAATTATTGCAACAATACTTTTTGTGTTATTTTTTGATTACTTTTTTTACGACGATAACCATAAACACCGTATTCGTTCTCAAAAAGAATCACGTCAGTTTAATATCATAAAACAGTTTAAAACAATTCTCGCATACAAAGAACTTCGACGAGCAATTACGAGTGGAATTGTAGTAAATATTGCAATCCCTCTTAGCACATTAGTATTTCCTTTTATTATCATAAAACAAATGGGGCTTTCTAATTCTCATTTAAGTATAGCAATATTTTTAGTAGCGTTTGCACATATTTTTCAAGCATTTTTTGGATATATGACTGAACGTGTTGGAAAAGGAAAAGGAATTTTATTTGGAAGTATATTTCAAGCGGTATGTATTATTTTAATGTTTTTTACGACGCGTTATGAAATATTATTATTTTTGATTTTTTTACGCAGTATAGGAACTAGTATATGGAACGTTTCAATATTAGGATATATCTCAGACGTAGGTGAAAAATATAATATCGAAGGTCGAGTAACGGGTGTTTTTCATTCTATATCTAGAATTTTTACCACAATAAGTTTTATTGTTACAGGTTTTATTTTAGCACACATAACTCATTGGATATTTTTTATTTACGGAGCAATTGCACTTATTGGAATGCTTTTTATTCATAAAACATTTCTCAAACCCCCACCTAATGAGAATTGGGAAACATAAAAAAAGCGAAATGTAACAAAGGGTTACACATTATAATTTTGTGAAAAGAAAAGTATAAACTTTGCAAATTATTCTTGGCGTTGTAGTAAGGAATTTATTTTATTACGTAATACGATTGCTCGTTCAAATTCTAAATTTTCGGAAGCTTGTTGCATTTCTTTTTCTAACTTTTTAATAGCTTGAGGAATACTTGCTTTAGGAATATTTTTAGTGTCTTTAAGTTCAACTTCTTGCTCACGTACAGGTTTAACAATTGTTTTTGGAGTAATATTATGTTTTTTGTTATAAGCTAACTGGACTTCTCGTCGACGTTTAGTTTCACTAAGTGCTCGCTTCATAGAATCAGTCATGATATCGGCGTAAAGAACAACATACGCTTCATTATTTCGAGCAGCTCTTCCAATAGTTTGAATAAGACTTTTTGAATCTCGCAAAAATCCTTCTTTATCAGCATCAAGTATTGCAATAAAACCTACTTCAGGAATATCAAGTCCTTCACGCAGTAAATTTATTCCTACAAGTACATCAAACTCCCCTAAACGTAATTGTCTGATAAGTTCGCTTCGCTCAAGCGTGTCAATTTCTGAATGTAAATATCTTGTTGCTATTCCTTGCTGGGCTAAGTATTCAGTGAGTTCTTCAGCGAGTCGTTTTGTAAGCGTTGTAATAAGTGCTCGACTCTTTTTTGCAATAACTTTATTGAGTTCGCCGGCCAAATCATCAATTTGTCCTTTTATTGGGCGAACAAAAACTTGTGGATCAACAAGTCCAGTTGGTCGAATAAGTTGTTCAACTATTTGAGAAGATTTTTGTTTTTCATACAATGCAGGTGTTGCTGAAACAAATAATACTTCTTTTTTATCTAAAAAATTTTTTTCAAATTCTTCAAAAGTGAGTGGTCTATTATCCAGCGCGCTTGGAAGTCTAAACCCGTATTCAATAAGTGGTTTTTTTCTCGCTCTATCACCATTAAACATTCCATGAACTTGAGGAATACTTTGATGGCTTTCATCAATAATCATCAAAGAATCTTTGGGAAAATAATCAATAAGACAAAAAGGCCGTTGACCTCGAGTTCGTCCGTCAAAATACACAGAGTAATTTTCAATACCTTTACAAAAACCTGTTTCTTGAATCATTTCAATATCATAATTAGTTCGTTGAATAAGTCGTTGTTGCTCAACGAGCCCCATGTTTGGTGCTACGTCATCAAGTTCAGTTCTTATTTGTTGAATTCCTTTTTTTATTGCTTCTTGAGGAATGGCAAAATGTTTTGCAGGATAGATGAGTAAGTAATCATATGTGGCGATGAGTTCGTCAGTTGTTTTATCACGTTCCGTGATTCTATCAATAGCGTCACCAAATAATTCTATTCGAAATATATTTGTGTGATATCCTGGAATAAAATCAATAGTGTCTCCTTTAACGCGAAATCTTCCAGGCATGAGTTCCATATCATTTCTTTGATATTGTGCGTTGACAAATTGTTCAAGAAGATGTTTTCGAGAAATAGACTGATTTTTTTCAACTTCAAAACCCATATTTTTATAGTCTTTAGGATTTCCTACGTTGTAAATGCAAGACACTGAAGAAACTACTATAGTGTCAGATCGACTCAATAGCGAGGCAGTCGCGCTTAGTCGCATTTGTTCAATTCGAGGATTTACTTGGGCGTCTTTTTCTATATAGAGATCTTTTGAAGGAATATAGCTTTCTGGTTGGTAATAATCATAGTAGGATACGAAATATTCTACGCGGTTGTTAGGGAATAATTCTTTAAGCTCATTATAGAGTTGTGCTGCCAAGGTTTTATTATGAGCCATAATAAGTGTGGGCTTATTTCGTTTAGCAATGGTTGCTGCCATCGTCACAGTTTTTCCACTACCTGTTACTCCAAGGAGTGTTTGCACTCGCTTGTTGGATTCAAATCCTTGCTGGATTTTTTTGACTGCTTCAGGTTGACTCCCATCAAGCTTGAAGGGTAATTGTAAATCAAATGACGACATAATTATAGAGAAAGTAGAACCTGTTTATAAATAATTTTGATGTGTGACCAGTGAATAAACATCGCATCTGCTCAGATAATAAAATAAATGCTTTGTAAAAAATAGCCTTTTAGGATAGGGGCGCAGTAAAGACCTTGTTTAAAAAATGAGTTTTTATGTATACTGTCAATTACAACACAAACAGTAATCTGGCTATGTGCTTAGCTGTTTAGCGCCCGCGCGTTAGTTGTCCGAAGGCAATAATAATAAGAATAAGAATAAAAATAAAAATAACGCGCAATATACAAAAGTACAGTATTTTAAACAAGGCCACAGTAAAGAAAAACATATAAATCAACTTTAATTTCACTTAAGAGAAGTGATTGAGTATGGCAGATAAAAAAAAAGAGAAAAAAATTAAAGAAAAAAAGAAACAACCAAGTCAATCAGAAGAAGAAATTGAAAATGAAGCTCTTTTTGAACAAACTAATTTTAAAAAACCTTCAAACGTATTAAAAGAACTTAACAAAACAGTGTATTGTAATCAAAAAGCAAAAAAACAACTTATTAACTTTTTTAATAACCACATTAATAAACACGCCATTCAAAAATCATTATTTATTGGCGGTCCTGCAAACACAGGAAAAGCAAAACTTGTTGAAGAATTCTCTCATATTCAAAATATTCCGTTTGTATATATTGATTTAGCTTCAAAAAATCCTCAAACTAGTTTTGATGAATATATTGCTGGTCAAATACAACTACAAACAGCTTTAGAATATGAAATAAATGAAAAAGATAATTCAATTAAGATAAATAAATATAAGGATAACATTGACTTTAGTGCTCTTTATTTTGATATTTCTTCACTTATTAAGCCTACAAAAAATGAAAACAAAAAATATGAAAATGAAACGTATCAAGAAATACTTGCCGAATTTCCAATAATCCCATTAGAGGTAGTTGCAGGAATTTGCACAAAACACATGCTTAAAATTTACAGCTTTACTTCGCCTCTTTTAGAAAAAGAAATTGAAAAACGTCTTACTGGAAAAGGAACCGTTGGTTTTAAACCTACAAAATCATTTCCTCAAGCAAATACGTTCTCTAAAGAAAAGGTCTATTCTTTAGCAAGTTATGAAGATTTAAAAAAAGCTCATTTTTCTGCAGCTTTAGTTAATTCTGTTTCAAATATTATCACACTTAATTATTTTAATGAAGAAAAATTTTTAAAAATTTTTGAGTTAGAAAATTCATATCTAAATACTAGCAAAAATTATTTAGAAGAAGAGACAAAATTAAAGATTACTATTTGTGATACTGCAAAAGAAGAATTAGCTAAACGATTAGTTACTAATGCAAGTAACGCAGGGGGTATTGAACAAGCTATAGATACGATTTTTGAAGATTTACATTTTGTTGATAAAAGAAAAAAACAAATTGTAATTGATAAAGAATATGTTCAAAAAGCTTTTGAAAATAATTACTCCGATCAGTTTAAAAAAAGAAAGGAATATTAAAAAATTCCTTTTTAAAAACTAAAGAGTATACAAAAACAAAAAAATAAAACAACAAAAACAAGGTGAATATATGAACGAAGATAATTTTTTACAAGCACCAAGCTACACGCTTGCAAAAACAGCTCAAGAAAAGGGTTTTGTACCAACAACAGATATTATAGGCGATGGAGTCTATCACGCGAGAGCTCAAAAACCAATTAATGAAAATAGGCAAGTAGAACTCGATTTGGATGGTACTCAAATACTCGATAAGGATATTTCTCAAATGTTTAACAACTATAACCAACATGAAGAAGTTCTTCCAGGAGTACCAGGAATGCAACCGGTAATCAATATGTTTTCATATCAAAAAATCTCGCGATTTCAACATAGTAAAAAAATAAATAATTTACTGCATGGAACTACAGCTCCGGGTTTAGGAGTTGAAGAACCAATTGGCGGCGATTGTTGTGATGATTACACAATAACTAAATTTAACAAACAATAAAATAACAATAAAAAGTTTTTATTTTTTTATTTATTTTTTTACACTTCTTTACTTAAAAGAAGAATAGTCTCCTAAAATAATATTTGAAAATGAATTTAAATAATTAGAAACAACTTCTAAAGATTTTTTTGCTTGAAAATCTTCTTTATTAAATTTTTTTACAAAAGAAGTATGTAATTTTAAAGCTTCAGTTTTGGCACTTTGCAAAAGATAATCACCATATTTTTTACTATCGCAATAGCTAATATAAGAAGGTAAAGGTTGTTGTAAATGAGAATAAAATTTTTCATTTTTTGTTTTAAGAATAAATACTCGAGAATGTAATTCATTAAGATAATCATAACTCAAACCAGAGGTTTCATTAATTTGCAATTCCCATTGAGAAGGAATATTTTCTTTATGAATTCGAGATTGTAAATCATTAGTAGCTTTTGAAGTATTTTTTGACATAAATAATAAGAATGAAAAATAGTATTTAAATCCAGAGGTTATATACGTTGGTGAGTATAATAAATATATTTACAAAATTCTAGAATCATACGCCCAGTGAAGAAGTGCTTGTCGCTGGCGCGGTCTGCAACTAAAGTCGCCTTTTTTGCAGTTTTTTTTGAGTTGGGCGATATGTCGAGTCATTTGCTTATAACGTTTTATTTGACGAGCATCATCTTCGCTTCGCCGCCCGTAATAATACCTGCAGTACCACTGAAACCATCCTCGAGGATCTTGTGGATGAATCCAGTCTTTTTCTTGCCAATAAGAAAGCGGTTTTGACGCGTCAACTTTAAAATAATTTAATTGAATATTTTTTCCTTGAGGAGAAAGTTTTGCTGTAGTAAACCACGATTTGGGGAATTCTTTTGCGCCGTCAGTCATATATTTTCCACCAAAAACCCCTAATTTGAGCATTTCTTTAGGTGTGAGGTCTGGTGTGAATTCTTTGTCAAAATTTTTTCCAGCAGGTTCTGTTAGAAAATAAGTGTAATCTTGAAATTGGTCTTTAACAATTATTTTTTTAGGAATTTGACGAGGCATAGGTAATGTTAAGAGTAAATAAGATATTTAAGAATTTCTAAAAAGCAAGTATTAAAAAAGAAAAATAAGAGGTGAAGAATCAAGAGAAAAAACAATAAAAATATGTTAAGAATATTTAAAAATCAACTAACGTTTTTATCAACAAATTTAGAATTCATTAAACGAGCTACAGCCATATACGTAGGTTTAAATTTAATTTTACTATGTACATGATATTTAGGATAATTAGAACTCCCTTTATTTTTACCCAAATCATACACCGTCATGTCAGAAGTAATCCCAAAAAATTTTACTTGAGAATCTTTAGGAGTGAGTTCTTTATAATCAACATCTAAAATCCCATAATCAACAATAGCCCTGTATGTTTTACCTGAAAAATCATGCGTACTTGTATGGCCAATACTGGCTTGACTAATTTTACCATCAGGAACACTTTCTTTTTTTTCTAGTTCAATGACATTAGCTTCAAATTCAAAAGCATGCTGGGAAAGATTCTTAAATTTTTTATTTTGTAAAGGACTCACACCAAAAAAGGCAGCTTCACCAATTCTAAAATGATTTACTTCAAAGGGAAGAGATTTCTTGTCCAACAAAGGAAGAGTAATTGAACTTCCTCCAGAAATATAAGGGATTTTTCGCTTAAATTTTTCTTCTAAAAGTTGTTTATACAAACTTAGCTGAACTAATTTATCATACGTTGGTTCAATACCATACATGCAACCAAGATTTGTTCCTAAACCAACAACTTTAATATTTGAAAGATCAAAAACCTCTTTGTAAAAATCAACTATATCGTTTCTTAAAACACCTTCTCGTAATTCGCCCATCTCCAACATAATAATAACTTCGTGAATTTTATTTTGTAGTTTTGCTTCCTTATTTAATTCTTTAATGGTTTTTAGTGAAGAATTAAGAGAAATGTCAGCATAACGAATAACATTCTTAATCATGTTTTTTGCAGGTGGTTTAATATACATTGTTTTTGCATCTTGACGTAATGATTTAATAACTTTAAGACTTGAAAGTCGAGAGTCAGCAAAAGAATGAATTTTTTTAACGACATCATCAGTAAGAATTTTTTCCAAAACAGCTTTATGACCGCACAAAACCTTAGTTGTTAAGGTAAACGTAATATTTTTTTCTAAAAGAAAAGTAATAAGTTTTTGGATATTTGAATGAATTATTTTTGTTTTTATATTTAATTGAGCCATAAGGTTTTTCACCATACTATAAAACCAATAATACGTGCGGGTAGTACTATTAGATGTTTACAACAGAGTATTAATAAACATTTCGTTTATAGACAAATCAAAACCAGCAAGAAGTATTAAGAAAATTCAGTGTATTTTTTATTAGAACTTTTCGCTTTAGTAATAGGATACTTAGCAGCATTCTTTTTAGTTTTTTTATGAAACGAGGTAGTCAAGTCAATACCATATAATTGAGCAAAACGCAAAACAAAATACAAGACATCCACTAATTCATCAGTTATTTCTTCACGAACAGTATCATCTTCAAACATTGTTTTTATTTGATCTTTTGTTTTAAAACGAAAATGATCTAACAACTCACCAGCTTCAGTAGAAATGCCAATAGCCATTTCTTTAGCATCATGAAATTGATCCCAATCACGTTCCTCACAGAAATTTTGAACAAAAGATTTTAATTCATAAATTGTAGTTTTTGAGTCCATAAAATAAAGAGAAGAAAAGAAGTATTTAAAAGTTTAGATAGCGCAAAAAGATAAACTCATTTTTCAAACAGCTTCTTCTTTCTTAGTAATCGATTGTACGCAATAGCAAATCGATGCGCTTCGTCTCGGATTCGTTGCAATAATTGTAATCCTTTGTTTGATTTTGGTAGTTGTATTGAGTCGCTTTTTTGAGGTAAAAATAATTCTTCTTCTTTTTTTGCCAGTGAAATTATAGGAATACGAACACCAACAACTCCTAATTCTTGCACTACCGAATCTAAAGCACTGCTTGCTGAAGAAAGTTGCCCTTTTCCTCCATCTATGACGATAAGATCGGGCAAGGGTTCGTTTTTTGCAAGAAGTTTTTTGTATCGTCGCGTTATGACTTCAGCCATTGATGCGAAGTCATCGTTTCCATTTACAGTTTTTATTTTGTAACGTCGATATGCTGATTTGTTTGGCAGCGCGTTTTTGAATTGTACCATTGATGCTACTGTTGAGGTTCCAGAAATGTGTGAGATGTCAAAGCATTCAATGGTTGTGGGGGCTTCTTGTAAACCTATTGCTTTTTTTATTTCGTTAAGAGCGTCTGCTTGTGCAAAAAATGTTGCTTTAATATTTGCTTGCACCATGTCTAAGAGTTGTTTTTTATCTCCTTTTTTAGGCACGTGAAAGGCTACTTTACTTTTTCTTTTTTTTGAGAGTGCTTGACTAACAAGAGGGTTGGGCGGTATGGGGAGAATTATTTCTTTAGGAATTGGTTGGTCTTGATAGTACTGCATAAGAAAATGTTGCAAAAAGTTTTTTTCGTATGAGAATACAAATTCTTCTTTGTCTAAAAGTATGCCTTTTTTAATGTGAAAAAGTATGAGGTAAACAGTTTCTTTATCAACGATAAAATCGAGAATATCTTCATCGTAGTGTTTAGTTCGTTCTACTTGTTGGCGTTCTTTGATAGTTTCAAGTGCGTATAATTGATTTCTAAAAGTTATTGCTTGCTCAAAAGAGGTGTTTTTTGCGGCGCGTTTCATTTTTTGGGTGAGTGTTTTTTTGAGTTGTGACGTATTGTTTTTTAACACAAAACGAACAGCATCAACTTGTTTAGCATACTCTTCTTTTGTCGCAAACGGCGCAGTATTCTGAGAACCGTTATGTTCACCGACCACCGAAAATCGTTTTCCCGAACCCTGTTCACCGACCACTACATCCTGTATTCTGCTCCCTGCTGACTGATTTTTTGAGCCCTGCTCCCCGTTCCCAGAACTCTGTTGACACGGCGCTGTGCATATTCCGATATGATATCGCAAACAGGCTTTTTTTGGCATCACACGACAAGTTCTTAGTTGGAATTGTTTTACTAAAACATCTTTTATGTAATCGCGAAGTTCTGCACTTACAAAGGGTCCGAAGTATTCTCCTTTTGTTGTTTTTTGACGAGCAATTCTTAGTCGAGGATAGTCTTCGTCAGTAAGTTGCAGATAAGCGTACCGTTTGGAATCTTTAAGGTTAATATTGTATTTTGGTTGGTGTTTTTTTATGAGGTTGTTTTCTAAGAGAAGCGCTTCTATTTCAGTGGTTGTTTGTATGAAATTAATAGTGTTTATTTTAGAAACGAGAACTGTAGTTTTAGCATCTACATCTTTTTTTTTAAAATAACTAGAAACTCTTTTTTGTAAATCTTTTGCTTTACCAATATAAATTATGTTTTTATGTTTATCAAAAAATAAATAACAACCTGGTTTTTGAGGAAGAGAATTAATAGTTGAAGATGTAAATGTCAGAGCGTTTTTTTGCAAAGTCGATGAATTCATTTTATTGTTTCTTAAGTAATTTTTTTAAGAATTGTCCAGTATAACTTTTTTTGCATTTTGCAACTTCTTGAGGTGTTCCACTAGCAACAATTTTTCCTCCGCCATCACCTCCTTCAGGCCCTAAGTCAATGACGTGGTCTGCAGATTTTATAACATCAAGGTTGTGTTCAATAACTATCATAGAGTTTCCTTTGTCAACAAGCGTATTAATTATTTTTATGAGTTTTTTTACATCGTGAAAATGCAGTCCTGTTGTTGGCTCGTCAAGGATGTAAAGAGTTTTTCCTGTTGATCGTTTGGAGAGTTCTC
Source organism: Candidatus Woesearchaeota archaeon (assembly GCA_046543005.1). Lineage (GTDB taxonomy): Archaea > Nanobdellota > Nanobdellia > Woesearchaeales > SKGA01 > SKGA01. Next base: position 29,838 of record JBKHAG010000011.1, read on the forward strand.
TAGTGAGTTTTATTCGTTGAGCTTCGCCTCCAGAAAGTGTTGTTGAAGATTGTCCTAATTTAATGTAGCCAAGACCTACATCCATGAGTGTTTGTAGTTTGCTTTTTATAGAAGGTATAGCGTAAAATAAATCAAGTGCTTCTTCTACACTCATTGCTAAGACATCTGCAATAGTATTTGATTTGTAAGTAACTTGCAATGTTTCGTTATTGTATCGTTTTCCTTTACATTCTTCGCAGGTTACGTAAACGTCTGGTAAAAAATTCATTTCTATTTTGATAAGTCCATCTCCTGCGCAGGATTCACAACGGCCTCCGGGAACGTTAAAACTAAATCGTCCTGGTTTGAAGCCTTTTATTTTTGCATCTTTTGTTTGTGCAAAGACTTTTCGTATTTCATCAAAAAGTTTTGTATAAGTTGC
>JBKHAG010000012.1:0-28755 GCA_046543005.1 Candidatus Woesearchaeota archaeon
ATAATAATAATAATAACGCGCAGTATACAGATTTATAGTAGTTTAAACAAGGGCGATTAACAAATACAATAAGAAGGAAAAGTAATAAAAAGTAGACTCTTAAAATAAACAATTATTTTAAAAAATCCATTTCAAAATTATCAAATGCTTCGCCGAGTTCTTTTTTAGTAATAAGTTCTTCAAATCGTAAATCATCTACTCGTTTAGAAAACAAATCAAATTCTTGACGAGTCACACAAGTTCGCAAATGAGCGCCTAATGAAAAAATATATTCTCTTGCTTCGTGAGCGTTTTTAATAACAATATCAAAATCTGTAGTTAAATTATTTTTTTCAAAGGTAAATTCTTTTACAATTCGTTCTTGGGATTTTTCAACAAGAAAATGAGAATCAAATAATGATTTATGCATAGCTTCCAAACCAGAAGTTCGATCTAACAATTGTGTGATTAGTTGTTGTTGTTCTGGAATAGTAAGTTGCATCGAGGAAAATTTTACCATAAGATAAGTTATAACGAACTAGTTTATATGCTTTTTCCTTCATATACTTTTTCAAACAGAGTCAATGTGCGAATAGATAAACAAAACTCAACCTTGGAAAGGATAACGCATTCTAATAAGTTTGTATAAAACAAAAATAAATATAGTTAACAAAAAACCACCAGCAATAATATACTTAGGTAGATTAAAAAGTAAAAAAATACTTACTCCTAAACCAACCACGGGAAGAAGAGGAAATCGCCCAATGTTTAAGGGCATTTTAAAAGGTCTTGGAGCGTTTGATTCTTTATAACGAAGCATGATAACAGAAATATTTACTACAATAAAAGCCAAAAAAACTAAACAAGTAGTTATCTCTGCAACTACAGAAATATCTTTTAGAAGTAAAAAAAGTAAAGCAATACCTGATGCCAATACAATGGCAAGCGTAGGTGTATCACGACGACCAATTGTTGTTAAGCCTCTTAATCGAGGAAAAATTTTTCCAACCCCATAAATTCCTCGAGATGAAGAAAGTAAACCCATCAAAATAGTATTTGCGGTTGACAAGAGTGCTAAAACGCCCAAAAAAACAAAAGCTTTACTTCCTAAAACAGCTGCGGCGACATCAGCAAGTGGTGCTGAGGAAGCTGCAAGAACATCCCAAGGCAACACACTTACTGCAGCTATTGCTACAGCAATGTACACGATAGTTGATATAATAATAGAAAGAAGCATTGCTTGAGGTATTGTTTTTCGAGGATTTTTTGTTTCTTCTGAAAGCTTAACAATCCCTTCAAATCCTAAGTATGCAAAAAATATAAGTGATGCTCCCTTAATAACACCAAAGAACCCTAAAGGTAATACAACATAATTTGCTGTTGCACCTTTAACAAAAGCTAAAACGACAATAGTAAGTAAACCAATAATTGCCCCAGCTGTGCACACTAAATTAAAAAGTGCTGAATCTTTGGCGCTAAACCAATTTAATAAGCCAAAAAATAAAACTACAATTACTGCGATAAGCCACGAAGGAGAAAATCCTGTTAGCGCAGAAAAATAATTTGCAAAACCCAATGAAACTGCAGACACGCCCACAATCATAGAAAGTAAAATAGTAATCATTGCAAAAAAGCCAAAACTTCTTCCAAGACCTCTTTTTGCATACATAAACTCACTTGTATCACCAGGAAACATCGAAGAAAGTTCTGCATAACTAAAACCTGTAGCAAGAGCTCCTAAAGCTGCAAAAATAAAAGAAAGCCAAATTGCAGAACCTGCAACATTTGCTACTGCACCAATAAGTACATAAATTCCTGCACCCAAAATGTAACCAACGCCAGCCATGGTTGTTTCAAATAAACCAAGACGTGCTTGCAAATGATGTTCTTTTCTTGGCGTTAAAGGTTTTACTGCTCGCATAACCACAGCAGCGTAAAAACCATTTATAAGTTTTGGGATACTAAGGCCACACAATAAAAAGAATAAAAGAATATGCTAAAAAAATATAAAAAGGGCCTTGTTCAAAAAGGAGTCTTTTTGTATATTGCCAATTACAACACAAACAGTAATATGGCTATCTACTTACTTGTTCACCGCTCGCGCGTTATTTGTCTCAAGGCGATAATAATAATAATAAAAAAAAATAATAATGCGCAATATACAAATGTACAGTAGTTTAAACAAGGCCATAAAAAGAAAAACTATAAAAATAAACAAAACTAGAACAAAGACATGGAGCTTGTGTTTTTAATTTTAATAATTTTAGGAATGGTTTTTCTTATTGAACAAATTTTTCTGTTCGTTGGACTTCCAAGAACATTAGGCCTTCTTATTACTAGCGTCATATTTGGACTTTCACTTTTTCAATCATTTGTTGCACATAATCAAATTAACCATATTGTTTTGTTAGGAAATATTGGTTTACTCGCATTATTATTTGTTGCAGGACTTGAAGCTTCTTGGAAAAACCTCCTAGGAGAAGGAAAAGATGAATTATTATTGGGTTTTTTTGGATGGATAGTTCCACTATTTGCAGGATTTGGATTTTCTTTACTACTGGGTTTTTCACTAATAGAAAGTTTAGTAGTAGGTATCTGCTTAAGTATTACTGCAGAAGCAACAAAAGCAGGAGTATTGCTTGAGCTTGGAAAAATTAAAACAAGGGTAGCTTCTGCTTTGCTTGGCGCAGGAGTGTTGGATGATTTATTTGGTTTGATTTCATTTGCGCTTATGATGCTTGTTAGTAAAACAGTTTCATTTTCAGAACATATTCATATCGTTTTAGTAATTATAATGTTTATGCTAGGAGTTCTTGTTAATAAAAAAGATTGGATTCCTGAAACTAAATTATTGCAGTTAAAAAATGTTGTTTTTTTATTTTTGGTGCCATTCTTTTTTGTTTCCGTAGGACTTCACTTACAACTAGATGGTTTAACATTTCCATTTCATATATTCATCACCTTACTTACTGTTGCAATTGGTGGGAAAATTATGGGTGCTTTAATTACAAAACCTTGGCTTTCATTTTCAAAAAAACAACTCATCCTCATAGGGTGGGGGATGAATAGTCGAGGAGCAGTTGAACTGGCTCTTGCGCTTATCGCCTTTCAAACTGGACTTATTTCAATGGGTCTTTATTCGGTTCTTGTCACCGTAGCTTTAATAACCACCGTTATTTTCCCCATAGTATTTACAAAAAAAGTAAAACGCAACCCATCCATAATGGAGTAAAAAATAAAAAGCAACAGATAAGAGAATTCAAGCATATGAATAAAAAAGAACAAGAATTAATTAGAAAAATTACTTCAAAAGCAAATGCTCATCACGCAACAACTCTTCAAAGCTTTTTTAAAACAAAAAAAGGAGAGTATGGATATGAAGATATATTTTTAGGCGTAAAAGTTCCTCTCTTAAGAAAAATTTCTAAAAACTATGAAGAACTTTCTTTTGTACAAATACGAAAACTTCTTGAATCGCCAATTCACGAGATACGATTTTGTGGACTTATTATTCTCATTAAAAAATATGAAAGAGCAATAAAAAATAACGATGTATTAAAGCAAAAAGAAATTTTTACATTTTATATTCAAGAAATAAAAAATATTAACAGTTGGGATTTAGTTGATGTTAGTGCTGCAAAAATAATAGGTCATTTTGTATATTATAACAAAGCATTTCAAAAAGAGCTTATTAAATTAAGCTTGTCAAAAAATATGTGGGAACAGCGTATTGCAATTGTAGCAACACATTATTTTATCAAACGACAAAACTTTACACTCACGCTTCGTTTTGCCAAGCAAAATATAATACACGAACACGATTTAATGCATAAAGCAACAGGTTGGATGCTTCGAGAAGTGGGTAAACAAAACAAAGAAATTCTTAATATATTCTTAAAAAAACATGCTCAGCACATGCCAAGAGTTATGCTTCGTTACGCTATTGAAAAACATTCTGAAGATGAGCAAAAAAAGTATTTAGCAATAAAATATAAACAAAAAATAAATAAAAAATAAAAACAATTAGTTCTTGACTTTATTAAAATCAACAAGAAGTGATGTGTGTTGAGGTATAAATTGACGAATAATCACGCCAGCCATTGCAAACATTTTTTTTGAGGCTTTAAAAATATCAAGATCAGCATATTTATCACTTATGTAAACAACTTCTTTAATACCTGATTGTATAATTGTTTTTGCACATTCGTTACAAGGAAACAAAGCAACATAGATGGTGCAATCTTTTAATTGCTGCGTAGAATTTAAAATCGCATTTTGTTCTGCATGAACAACATAAACATATTTGGTGTCTAGAGTTGAACCTTCTCGCCCCCACGGCAAATCTTCATCAGCAATTCCAATTGGCCAACCATTATAACCCGTACCAACAATTTTTTTGTCAGGATTTACAATACAAGCACCTACTTGTGTAGAAGGATCTTTACTTCGCATTGCGCTAAGCATAGCAACACCCATAAAGTATTCGTCCCAAGAAATATAATCAGTTCTTTTTTTACAAGTTATTTTAGAAGAATTAGTTTGCTGAGCAGAGGCAGTAATAGAAGTGTTAGAGTCTAAAAATAATTGAACGTGTTTATACAGATCTTGAACAGAACCATTATTGGTAAATACAACATCTGCTAAAGAGATACACTCTAAAAGATTTTGTTTAGTAGGATCTGTTGAGTCCATTTCTCGTTTTTCTTGAGCAATAAAGGTTTCAAAATCAATCATGTCTGTTGATGAAGCTCTATTTTTTATTCGTTCATAGCGTATCTTAGAATCAGCATCTATTGCCATTAAAAAAAAATCATCATTATCTTGTAAACTTTGTATTTCCCCAGGCGTTCGTAAACTTTCAATAACTATATTTCCGCCTTCAATTTGTGCTTTCTTAAATAACTGCTGAGCCAAATAACTCGGAGAATGTTTTTCTCGTAAATCATTTGCAACATAAACCATAGAATCTCTATTTACAGGCAATGATCTTTTTTTTATTTCATCAATTAAATATTCTCGTACAGAGAAATGTTTAAAACCTTTTTTTTGTAAATATTGCACAACAGTGCCTTTACCAGCACCAAGCGTTCCTGTAATACCAATTATCATTAGATAAACCCCCTCACCAACCAACAAAAACAATAAGAACTATTTAAAGATTATCAAAAACATGCCCTGTCCCCAAAAAAATAAAAGATTATATTGTGTAGCAAAATTCTTGCCTTTGACACGTGTTGACTATTTTTGAATTAGCCAGTATACTATACGAGCAATGCAAAAATTTTTCTTATCCTCTTCAAAAAGAAAACTGCAAGACAATAGTTTAAAAAAAAAATATGCTCTTAAGTTAGAGCCCAAACATAATTAAGAAATGCACCACGGCCCAGATTGCTAGAGTCGTTACACTTTGTTTTACTCGTTACAAATCAGGTTGTTCTACTTTTTATTTTCAAGAAAATGCGCCACGGCCCAGATTTGAACTGGGAATTCCAAAGGAACCGGCTGTTTTGGACGATGAAGTTTAAAACCTCAAAAATCTTTAATAGATTTTTCGTCGCTCAAGGCCGGCGCAATACCAGATTATGCGACCGTGGCAAGAAAAGTAAATTAATTTGGTTCATTGAAACCTTGTTTTATTTATAAATTTATCTCACAAACAACAGGCAAATATTAAACTCGTCGATGTAAATTTTTATGATGATATAAAATAAAAAAGCCAAGATAGAAAACTAAAACCACAAAAAGTACGAAAGGGAGTTCATCTTGAAAAAAAGAAATAAATTTTTTAGAAGGTGATAGGGTACTTTCAGGGAATGTGATGTGATTAACCTGTAAAGGCGTTACTTTAATAGTATCAATAGAACGAGATACGTTTTTAGTACTATTTTGAGACGTTTTATTTTCTAAAGAGTCATTTTCTGGGGCAACTAAAACTGGTGCAGAATTAGCAAGACCTCCAGAGGATCCTCCCGAAGAGGGTGAAGAAGAACTTGATGAAGACGATGAGGATTCTTCAACACAAACAGTGTTGCTATAACTTCCTGAGCAAATATAACCTGAAGTGTAGACAACATCAGCATAATAACAGCCAGACGTAGGTACTTGGGCATTATTTTCACAGAGTATTTTTTCTCCTAAAAGAGCATACGTACTATAGTGAGAAGTGTTTACCCATAACAAATTTTGCGAAACATTTTGACCTAAAGAAAATATCTCTGCAGAATCGTTTACTAATTGTGACCAAGAAGAGTTTGATTCGTTATAGCGAAACATCGTCAAGCTTGATTCATTAAGACCATAAATATCTGATTGTTCATATCGTAGTTCTATTCGCGTCCAATTAATCACTGAAGATAAACTATCTTGAGCGTCATAACGAACAAAATAAGGCGCTCCTTGTAAAGAAGAATTTACATAAAAAGGTTCATCCTCAAAATAAGTTACTGTAAAATTTGCAATTATAGAAGTATTCACTTGCACGTCAACTTGTGTTGAAAACAAAGAATAATTAAGAGAACGTATTGATTCATTTGAAAAAGAAATATCTGAAGAAACATTTTTTGACCCAACAACTAAAGATCCTTGTAAACTTACATTATTCATTGCAGCATCAGTTGCCCAAGCAGTCCAAGAATATGTTGCAAGTGTTGGGGGTGTAAACGTTGTTAAAAACAAGGACTCATTAGATTCATTAGTAAGATTAAGTGTTTGATTATGTATTGATAAATAAGCAGGCGTTTGCAGTTGAGAATCATCTGAAAGATAAAAAGATATGTTAATGGGTTCATTTTCAACGCTATAATTTTGGCTATAGTTTGAAAAAGTAAGTTGTGGAGAAACAGTATCAACAAAAAAGGTTTTTGATTCAGAAATATTGGTGTTAGAATAAGAATCTTGACATGAAATGTGCGTCGTGTATACACCATCATCAACATCATATGAAAAACTATTATGACCATTAGATACTAAAGAAGTATTTACTAAGGAATCATTAATATAAAGTGAACAAGTAACTTGAGCATCAACCATATCCACCACGTCAAAGTTAAAATCTACTAAAGAAGTATTTTTCCAAGAATTATTTTCAAAGGTAAAATTAAGTTGGGGAGCAACACTATCTGCAATAGATACTGACCAAATACTAGAATTTATTTCATGATATTCACCATCTCTACTTGCAAAAGCAAAAAAATCATAATCGCCAACTTGTCCAGTTGCATTAACATCCCAAGATAATAATGTCCAATTGTTTGCAGTAAGAGTTATATTTTGGGGATTTTGAGATGTTGTGTAAAAAGGCGTGGCACCTACAGTGGTTGAAATAATTCCTTTTGGAAGAACGCTGTTTGCATACGCACTTAAGACATCTAAACGAGGATAAGATTCGCCAGTTGAAGAATCTAAACGAGAAGGACCGTTATTTTTTAGGGCTTGTGAAATAGTTGTTGCATGTAATTGCGTTCCTTGTCGCAAATAATAATATTGATTTAATATTGCTGCAGCTCCTGCCACAAAAGGCGTCGACATAGAAGTTCCTGAACGTGTTTCGTGCCCTGCACCAATAGAAGTAGCAGTTATGTGATAACCCGGTGCAAGAATATCAGTTAAATTTCCGCGATTATAACGAATTGTTTGATCATCTGATTGGATAGTTCCTACAGAAAACGCTCCCTGTGCACAAGCAGGATAAGAAATCCCGTCATTCCAACCGTCATTACCACTTGCAACAGCAACAAAAAAACCTTGATTTCTTGCATAATTAATCGCGTCAGGTATAATACCTGAACAATGAGTTTGCCAACGAGTAGAACCATGACCTAAACTTAAACTAATCACCGAGATATTAAATTCATCAGCATGCGCAATGCACCAATCAATTCCTGATAAAACATCCGTGGTAGAACACGATCCCATATTAGAACAGGCCTTTACAGCTACAAGTTTTGATTGAGGAGCTACACCTGTATAAGTGGAATCTTCAGAGGCAATTATTCCTGCAATATGAGTCCCGTGGCCTTGATCATCCATAGGGTCTGCATCATCATTTACAAAATCCCAACCTCCAATTATCTTTTCATTTGGAAAAGAAGAGTTGCCACCAAAATCGTCATGAGTATAATCAATTCCTGTATCAACAACACATACAGTTTGTCCTTGACCTTGGAGTTCGTCATCATTAAATGATTCAGACCAGACATAATCAGCGTTAATTAAAGGAACAGACGTGTCTGTTTGTACATGTAAAGGAACATCTAAAAAAAATGAATCAACATAAGGATTAGATTGTAAATCTTGTAAAACACTTTTAGTTACTTTCATCGATAGTGAAGGCAAGGTATTAAATTCTTGCACAACTTCAGACTGTGGCGTTGAAGAGAATAAGTGAAAACGTTCTTGAGGAATTTGATTTTTTACTGCTTCTTGAGCTTGGCGTATTTTTTCTTTTCTGAGAAGATCAGTAGTAGATCTAAAATCCCTATACGTGGAATTAACAGACAATAAAGTCGAGTTATCTGCGTCTTGCAAGCGAATGATAACCGGATATAATTGATTGCTACTTAAATTATCAAATGAATCTAATTCAAAAGCTTCCTTTGGATTTTTTACAGACGTAGGCGGTGTTTTTTGTTCTTGAGGATCAAGATAAATAGAAAAATTAGTACAACCCACACCCCCGCAACTCACATTTGCTGTAACTGTAAAAAAAGAATTTTTTTCAGGAGTTGTGTTTGTAATGTTGAGTATAGAAATAGATATGTTTGAAAGTTCTTGTATAAAAAAAGAATAGTCTCCATTTTGCTCTGCACCCCCGTCAGTAATTTTTACATAATAAGTATCATTGGTCGGTGCAGTCCAGTATAATTGAGATCGTAAAAAAGTTGAAGATACCACATCATCTTGAGAAGCCAAAACAGAGACCTCATCAGTATCAATAACTTCTAATAAGGTATCTACAGGATATTTTGTATCTAGTGTTTCAAAGCGATATTGAGCTCCTTGTTGAGCTGAAAAAGAAAACCAATCTTGATCAGTTATTGGAAATAAACTATGTTTAGTTAAAGAACCATCGACTAATTTACTAGTTGCGTTTTGTACTTCGCTGTCATACTCATGTTCATCGCCAATTTTTATCTGAGCTGTTGCATTTTTTTCTAAAAAAGTCGTATCGTTATACGCTATAACTTGAGCAGTGAGTTGTGAAGTAACTTGTTCTTGTAATAATTCAAAAGAAGAAGTAATAAGTAAAGAATCAGATGCATTCAATGAAGTATTTGTAAAATTGTACAAACATAAACCGTTTTCACAATTAGGTGTTTGTTGTGTTGAAGAAGTAAAAGATAACTCAGATTCATTATAATGAAGATATATAGTAATCGCGCAAAGAGTATCTTGAGAATTAGTAATATTTATTGAAATATTTTGTAAACTGTTAACAGCAACAGGCTGTAAATTAGGGGTATCCATAAAAACAAGATAGTCTACTTGGGCATGTACAAAAGAGGTAAAAAAAATCATACCTAGTAAAAGAAGCGCCGCCAATACTATTTTCTTTTTTACCATCTCACACACAAACCACAGATTGTTAAACATAATATACAAAAATAAAATAAAAAATAAAAAATTATACTTGGTTATTAATATGTTGTACATCAGCAGGAAGTGAAAAATCACTCGTACTTGCAGACATATCAATACTTGTTGCCCTCGCCACAAAAGTAGAACCTTTATTTCCTGAAGAGTAATACATCACAACATTGTTGTATACACATAATTCTTGATTAAAATCAGGATGTTTAAGTAAAAAGCATCGTGATTCTTTTCCTCCCAATGTTTTTGAGGAAATTTCTAAGACATCATACTTTGCAAAATTTTGCTCAATTTCATACAAATCGTTAAATAATTGAAAATGATCTTCAGACTCGTCAGTATAGGCATCAAAACATTTCCAGTCGCCACTTAAAGTACACATAAAATGTGATGGCGGCAAGGTATAATATCTAAATTGCGCAGCTTTAGATATATAATCTATTCGTCGTTTATTGTTAAATTCATACACCTTTGCTGTTGATTCTTGTGTTGTTCCTAAAAACGATTTTTCAACATCATAAGTTACGCTATATTGGGGTTGAGCTGCAAAAAAACCCTCTATTAGTTCTTCAGGCGTTTGTTTTTCATCTTGCGCTGTTGAATCAGAATCTGCGCCCGGATTTGTCGCATTATCAGTTATAGTTGCTGGCGAACAAGCGACAAATATTAGCGTGAAAATAACTAATAAAGAAAATAACAGCATTTTTTTCATAATGTAACCCCTAAATAGCCGTTATTAAGAAAAAGATATTTATAAAGCTTATGAAAAACGATAATAAAAATAAAAAAAATTATTTCAATTCTAACTGTGAAAGTGCATTTAATTCTCTTCGAAGCATAGATAATTCTTCTTTAGTAGTGTGAGAAATCTTATTAGTTACTTTATCTATTCGTTTACCTTGTTCTTTTTCTGCATCATGAATATCTTTAACAGTAAAAACTAAAGCTCGTAAAGATAAAGCCAACCCATGCAACAACTGATCAATATCTTTTTCAAGTTTTTTATCAAACTTTAATTCTTTCTTTTGAGAAGATTGTTTGATAGCAGACTCTTCTTTTTTAGTATCTCCTAACAAACGACCAGTTATTTTAACTGTTTTTCGAAGGCCTCTTTTCAGAGCCCGTTCTCGACCTTTTGCGTCTTTTATATCCTCTAAAGCTTTTTTATTTAAAGTCATTACATATCACCTATTAATACTTTGTTTTTCGATTCACTCTACGATATAAAGTATATCCTAAAGAACCAAAAAGCACAAGCCCTAAGAATGTGAAAACAACTATTCTTTCACCTAAAGAAGGACCTTTTGATTCACCAACAACATTACCAGTGAGTAAATTATTAGATTCTTTTTCTTCTACTGTTTGTTGACAAGCCTGTTGTTCAGCAGGTTTTGATTCTGCGTTAAAACATTCAGAAACATCACTACATGTTCGTACCTGCTTACCATCCACACAAGCAGACCATTCTGAACACGTCCATTCACTGGTACAAACACCATCAGAAGAACCATCTTTTTCTTCAGAAGACGTGGATAAAGGAGCATAACTTGAACTGCTTGAACTGCTACTGCTTGAACCTGACGAAGGATCGTTTGAAGGATCGTTTGTTGTAGTAAATGAATAATTGCTACTTACCACACAATGCGTTACGTCACCTGCAAGTCCTGCAGCGTCACAACTCCAAACTCGATAAGTATACTTTGTATTTTCATTAAGACCAGTTACAGTTACAGCTGCACTTGTAGAAGATGTGCTTTGCGATGTGTTTGTAACACCGTCAACTTCAACAATGTTTGTTGTTGACTCATTTGTTGTCCAAGAAACTGTTGCGTTGTAAGGATTTACAACAACATCAGGAGTTGTATTTATTTGAGGAATTGTTGTATCATAATACAAAGTATTATTTTGTGTTAAACCATCAGCATTATACCAGTTTCCTGCTGAATCATTACATCGCACGTACCAACTATGAACGTTGTTTGATTCTGTAAAGTTATATTGAAATAGTAATTGATCTGTTGCAAGGATAGTTTCGTTAAGCATACCATCAACATAAAACTCACAAACGCCTGCGTTTTCATCAGTATAATTGATTGTGAAATTTACCAAAGAATTATTTACATTAATTGCATCGGTTGGCCCTACAATAGTTACTGTTGGTGTGGTTGTATCAATAGTTAGGTTGTAAGTTAAAGACTCATTACGATTTCCAGCTTGATCAACTGATATAATGTTAAACGAATAATTATCATCTGAAAGATTAGTAAATGTTGTAGCAAGTAAACCTCCAACCGCGGAATAATTTACAGAACTCAGACCAAGTGATGTGTTAAATAAATTAAATGTTGTATTTGCAAGATTTGCATCCGAAACATTAACAAGAATAGTCAGATTAGAAGAATTAACAAAAGCAGTAAGTGGAGAAATTACTTCAACACCAGGATTTGTCGTGTCCAAAGTTAAGGTATACGTATCAGTTCCATTATAATTACCAGCTTTATCCAAAGCAGTAGCGTTCCAAGAATATGAACCTTCTTTAAGATTGGAAAAAACATAAATTATTTCTTGAGGAGAACTATTTCCAGTTGTATTTACAAAAGAAGAATTAATTAAACCGCTTTCATTGTATAACCAAATCATTGTTTCTTGAGGATTATTTTCACTCACGGAAAAGTTTATACTAATTGAACTCTCATTAATAGCACCTTCAAAGGTTGAATTTACATCAAAAGTTGGAAGTGTATTATCAACATAAACGTTCCACGTTTCAGATACGTTCTCATTGCCCAAAGTATCATTACAAACTATGTTCCAAGAATAATCTCCATCATCTAAATCAACAAATAAAGAACCATTTTCTGCAATAGAATGATTCATCATAAAACCGTTGTAAATAAACAACTCGCATGTATTAATTTGAGAATACATATCATTTACAGTAAATGAAAAATTACTTTTTGAATACATATTATTTTCTGGTGCGAGAAGCGTTACATTCGGGCCTTTGTTATCGATAACTATCGTGTAAGATTCAACAACAACATTTCCTGCACGATCTTGAGCACTAATGTTTAAGGTATGAGGACCGTATTCCCAAGTAGAAGTATCGATTGCAAAATTCACCGAAGCATTATTTAATCCAGATGCAAGTGTTGCATTTGCAATTTGATCGTTTGAAGAATTAGTCACATTATACCAAACAGTGCTTACGTTTGATGCGACATCATTTACCACAGGATCTTCAATTGTGAAAACTAAATTAGTTCCATTTTTAATCACAGTATAAGAAGAAAAATTATTCGCCGTAATATTTGGAGCAGTCCCATCAATTCCTAAAATACGAGTTTCAGACATGACTGAACGCGCTACATCATCTTCACAAGTAACATTCCAAGCATACCAACCATCTACATAAGATGTTGTATCCATTGAAATAGATGAAGCGGATGAAGAAGTTAAATTAACAGAATTAGAATCTCCATTAATGTCTAAAGTACATTTAATAATTGGATCCCAACCATCAGCTCGACTTTGAAAAGAATCATCATCAACATTTGCTAAAGTAAACGAAGGTGTTAAAGGAGCAATAATTAGATTATTAGTCGGATCTGTTCCCAGAGTTAACTCAGGAGCGTAATGATCAACAAAAACACCATAATAAGTTACGGAACTCGGAGTTGTAGGAAAATCATTATTTGCATTACCTGCTTTATCAAAAGATTTAAACAAGTAATTCATATAAGGAGATTCATTAAAATTAGATTCTAAAGTTAAATCATAACTCGTCTGTGAAATAGATAAAGGAACTTCATTTTTAGAATCAGAACCATCAGGAAAATTTGGTGAATGTTCCCAATACAAAGTTACATTTTTCAAACCAGATTCATTATCTTCACATAAATAATTTAGAGTTACAGTGGAACCATTTCGTGCAAAAGCATAATTTTGTGTTGGACTTTGCAAAGAACAAGAGGGTAAAATATCATCATTAAGAACAGTTACAGAGAGGTTATGATATGAACTATTCCCATTTGTATCTTGAATAAATACAGTTACATTTGAGGTTGTATTTGCAGAAACTTCATTTGCTTGAAAAACTAAAATCTCAGAATAATCGTGATCAATTCCTGAATGATTATGCCACACATATTTAGAATAAAAAGGAAATTCCCAAGTAGAACCCGCAGCAGTTAAATTAATTTGAGAAGAAGAAAAATTCAAAGATATTAACTCCAAAGGATCAACAATCACATTAGGAATAGCTTTAAATAAAACTGTTGAAGAAGCAAATTCATATACTTCTGTTTCACTTGAAGAATTCCAAGAAACTGTGGAATCATGAACAGCCATTGCTGTTGTCGCTGTCAAAGAAACTACTAATAAAAATAATATTATTAAAACTGCTTTGTTTTTCATATCTAACACACCCTCATCGTATTTGTGTATACACTTTCCCACACTCAAAGCTTTATAAAATTATTGGTGAAGTGTGCTAAAAAAAGTTTTTTGATTAAAAAAAATAAGCATAAAACGAATAAAAAAATCAAATCAATCATTTGACTTGATAATAACTTTCACTTAATGCGATCGTAGACTCATCACCAGCACCCGACGCAATAATTTGAAGTCGATATTGACCTTCAGGTAATGCACCTGTATTCAATTGCATGCTTTGTGGTTCTGCAGAAAGAATTTTTGCAATTGTTTTTGGAGAATCAAACACATCATCAATAGTACCACTTGTTGGCGTGAGTAGCACAACAACATTTACAGTATTTTCTGGAACTTGAGTAATTTGTAAAGTTGCAGTTCCTCGCAGTTCAGTTCCGTAAACAGGTGAAATAGTTGCACTAAGTTGACCGTCTTGTAAATCTTGCGTTGATGAAGGAAACTGCGTTTGAGGAGTAGTTTTCGTTGGCGTTGTTGATGAACACGCAACAAGTGCAACTACTGAAAATATAAGTAAAATTGAGAATATAATTTTTTTCATAAAATCATCACCTTAACACATAGTTGACGAATTCGTATTTTTAAATGTTTACCTTCAAACGACTCTGCCCCATATCAAACTTATTTGCACACTATTGAAGAAAGCCTCTGGTGGGAGTTGAACCCACGACCTGCGCTTCACTCAGAATTTCTTCTTACGAGAGCGCCGCTATAGCCACTAAGCCACAGAGGCAAAAAAATAAAAACAGTTTTTGTTCTATCGAGTAAGCAAAGCTTAGGAAGATAGTACTTCGGTTCCAATTGACGAAACAATTGACTGCATGCAGAACACAAAAAAACAGAAGTCAGTTTATACTAATTCTCTTAAATCTTCATCTTTGTGTTTTTGCTGACAAGCGTTACAAACAACATGTTTTTTCCCGTTTTTATCTCTAACGTATGTTCCGTTAATTTTTTCTAAAAAGGTTGTTTGAAGTTTTTCTCCACAAAGAGCACATTTTTCTGCCATGGTGAGAAACAAAAAAGCTCTTTTATTTATAAAAGATTCGGCGAAAGTTTTCAAACAAAGATAGGACCTACTTGAGCAAAATCGTAATTATAAGCGAACTAAGGGGATTAGAGGTATATGATCTAAAACACATAAAACAATAAAATTAAAACATGAATCGAGTTAAAGGTTCACTATTCAATGAAAACATTTATATAAGGACTTTCATTTGAAAGTTTTACTATGAAATCAACAAACAACAAGTTATACGCTGCATTCATCTTAATTTTTATAAGTTTTTTATTTCAAAGTTCAACAGCTTGGCAAGCGTGTAAGCTCATCGTGTTATTTGGAGCAAGCATTGCATTATATACTAATGAAAAAAAACAAAACAAATTTTCAACATTATTTATTATAAGCAGCGTACTTTTTGGAATATATACAATCTTTTTTAACACCCCTGGGCAAGGAGTTACTTTTGCGTTTATAATTGCGAGTGCAATTGGTTTAGGCACACAATTACAAAAAGGAAAAAAGAACAAAACTAAAACGATTACAAGGAAAGGAAAAAAACAACAAAAGGAAAAAAACATCTCAACAACCACAACAAAAGCAATTGTAAAAAAACAACCAGCAGTTAAAAAAGCTATTAAAAAAACAACAACTAAAACAATTACTAAAAAAGCAAGTCCCGAAATGACAAAAAAGGTGGCTTCAAAGAAAAAAACAACAAATAAAAAAGTACCTACAAAAAAGAAAACAGTTACAGCGTCTAAGGGAAAAAAACAATCAAAAAATACATCTGACATCACGGCTCAAAGAAAAACAAAATCAACTAAAACACCGTCAAAGAAAAACTCTTCGAGGGTTGCATCAAAGACCAAAAAAACAACAAAGAAGAATATGGGAAAAAAAGCAACGACAAAAAAAGCTCCTATAAAGAAAAAAACAGCAAGTAAAAAAATAACGAAAAAAAAGACAAATAAAAAGAAATCGTCACGTTCTAAATAGGTTTTAAAAATGAAACGATCAACAGCATATCTTTTATCAACAGCACTTTTTGTAACCTCGGGTCTGTTCTATCATATAGGTTCTAAACAAATCAAAAAATTAGAAAAGCCAGTAGCAAGCGAAAAAATTCAAACGTATAATTTTTTAACATCAACATTAGAAAAAACTAAAGAGCCTGCTTCAAATGAATTCAAAAAAGCATATATTCAAAATATGCAAGCACTACAAGAATCAAACCCTCATATTGGACAACAAACAAAACAATTTAATAAAGAAAAAATAAAATATACAAAAAATAAAAATGTTGCTCGAGGATTACAACTGGGCGGTTTATTAGGAATTGTGGGCTCATACGTTCTTTGCTGCGCAGCAGCGACAGCATATGAACCAACTTCTTCACAACAAAATGAATAAACAAATAATTGCATACACATTAGCAGCAAGTTGTTTTAGCATTGGAACTATTACTACATTTATGCATAACAAGTATCAACAAATCGAAATTGATCCAAACAAAAAAGAACACAAGCAAGAAATTGTTAATCAATTACCACCAGCAGAAGGAATGAAAAATATTAATGAAATTGTTGATTCTATTTATTACAACCAATTAAAAGAACATCCCCAATACCAAATTAAAAAAGAAAATTCTTTGAGCATAATAGGTTTATCTGCTTCTATGTACATTTTAAGTTTAGGATTTTTAGCGTATGCAGGAAGTAAAAAAGACGAGTGAATTTTATTCAAAAAAAGCATCTATTTTTTTCTGACGACGTTTCATAGTAATATTTCTTTTAGGCGGCTCAACCATACAAAATGTATACCCGTATTCATCAAGCATTGCTTGAGCATTTGGAGTAATTGCAGGCGCTGCAATAATTCCTGTAACAGTTGTAATGCCTTTTGAAGATTGCATTTTTTCTACGTAACGACGTAGCTGAGTAATTGCAGAAAGCCCTGCAGTAAATCGTTTACATTCTACAATCGCAAGCGTTCCATCGCCTAAATGTCCAAAGACATCTATAAACCCATATTTTGTGTGTTCTTCTCGAGATAAAGGCTTAAAATCTGCGTGAATAAGTGTTGGGTTTTCTTTGAGCATATCACTCATTTGGGCTTCAGAACCTGAAAGAATTTGTTTTGCGCCATCATCTAATCGACGAATCATCATATCATAAACGTGCGTTATAGTAACGTGTATTTCATCTGCTCCACTTACTGCATTAAAAAATAAAACAGGAACTCCAGAGCCATCAACGTTTTTATCTATACTCATATCAATAGTTGCAGGAGGGCGTAAATAATTTATAGGCATACCACCAATAGGTTGATGAATAAGAACGCCTTTGTCTTGTTTAATCATTAAGAGTCTATCGCCAGTATCTAAAAAACTTTCTGCGCGACCAGAATAGGCAACAGTACAACGACAAAAAAGGGTGACAAATTCTGCACTATTGAGTGCAGAAATTATATTTTCTTGAACAAGATGTAATTTCATGCAGGCACCCCTAAAAAAATATTATGTTTATCGCGAACAATTTTTACTTTTGCATTGCCTTTAAATTTAGTGAGACCTTTTACTTTAATGAGTCGATTGTCTTTTTCACACCATATTTCACGAGGAGTTCTTCCTTGACAAAGAATACGAGCAGAAACGACATCATTTTTTACAAAAGGTTTGATAAGTTTAGTATCAGAATACATGTGAAAAGGATTATAGTCTTTTTGTGGTGTTAACACCATATTAAAGCCTTTTTCAAGCGGTCGCAAACTTGCGAAAAAATCTTCAAAAGGAATTTCTTTAACAGGGTTTCGCCCACTTTTATTTTCTAAATATTTTTGAAAAGCAATTGTTGGAAAAGGACTTTTTAAGCTACTGGCAAATTTAACAAGAGGGTGTAAATCTTCTTTAAACCGATCATTATAGGTTGGCACAATTAAGGGAGCTAAAAGAACAGGTAGTCCGATTGATTGTGCGTAACGAATCATTTCTAAAGTTTGATTAAGATTAAAAAAACCTCCTGAAATGCGTTTTGCAACAAAAGCATCTAATGTATTTAAAGAAATATTAAGTCGTGAAAGGCCTGCGTTTTGTAAAGCATCTATTTTTTCTTTTGTGAGAAGTGAAGCGTTAGTATTAATAGAAATAACTTCACAAGTAGGAATATTTTTTAGCCCAAGTATAAGATCTTCTAAGAAAGGATACAGTAAAGGTTCACCGTTAGGATTGATATTAAATTCTACAGGATGCTTTTTTGTTAAGGCTATTTGTGAAGCGATACGCAGTAAATAATTATCATCAACTAAAATATCTTTTGATTTTTTGTTTTTTCCTTCATTTACGCTACAATAAACGCAATTAAAATTACAACCCGTATGCGTTTTTATTTCAATAATGTTGGTATTTCTATCGATAATTCCAAAATCTACTGCACCAATAAGAGGTATTTGGCTTTGTTTGTCAACATATATTGTTGGTTTTTTAGTCACAGTGTTTGTAAGGGAGTGTAAAGCCCTATCAAGTAATAGGTGTAATTTATTGTTTGCTGATTTTTCTCCAATAGAAGGAAAAGTTATTTCTTTTTTTGAAATAATCACGTCTGAATCAATTGCTAAAAAATCATTTTTAGGAAGAGAAAAAGAGTATCGTCCACCATATAATCCTCTAACTATTTGTTTGTCGTCAAAAAAGCTAAATCGTGAAAATTCAATAGTTACCATGAGAAATATTTGTAATGAAAAAGGGTTTAAAAATGTTTGTGGAAAAAGGCTCTATACTAAAAGAGTATTGTTTTATTATATACTTTTAACGATGTTTTTGCAATAGTAGTCATTTTGTAGCACTACGCCTGCATGCAAAATCAAAACGGCTTGTGTTTTTTGTGTTCTTGTAAGCAAGTTACAAGAATTGAGCTATTGCTTAATTATACATCAAGCGTAGTATGCCTTTTTATGTATTTTAAGACAATGCCTAAAAATAAGTCATCTAAAAAATTTCTTAATTAAAAGAATTAAGGAGATAAGACAAATTCAACTTTTTGTTTTTTGAGAAGAATTTTTGCGATTTGTTCAGGTAAACTAGTTATTGTGCCTTCTTTAAATGGACCGAATAATTTTTTATTTCGCCCTGCAAATTTAGGAACATCAATTATAAATTTTACCAAAATTTCATTTTCTTCAATGTCATGTTGTTCTTTTTGAGGCTCTTGAGCAGCAGATGCTGATTCTTGCAAAGGAGTTTTTGAAGTAAAATGATCATCGGTTTTTTTTGAATTGTTCTCAGAAGACAAGGCCTGCGAAGAAGTATTTGAAGAAATAGAAGAGGAAGAAGTAGGTAAAGCAAAAGAAGCAGGTTCACTAGATGGCGAGGGTGAAAAAGTATCGTCTTTTTGCGAATCAGAAAAAGAAGATACGGATTGTTTAACAGGAGAAGAAACTTTTGAAAAGTCTGGAAGTTGGGCAGTGCAAACATTATGTAAAACTGCTTGACGATAATTGGAAAAAAGAGCTAAACAATCTTTAAAAAATAATTTTTCTTCAGGCAACATAGCTCGGTCGTCAGCAGCCTCTTGAGCACCCATACGTACAACAGTTCGTGCAAGTGCAACAATTTTTCGTTCTCGATGCTCGTAAAGTTCTTTGAGAATTCTTTTAATATTAGTTAATTGTAACTTAGTTTTTTCTTGCTCAGCAAGAGATGTTTGTTCTAAAAAGGAAGATCTTTCTTGTAAATAAGAAACGACATGAGACCAAAATAATTCATCTAATTCTTGAATATCTTCTAGGCTTCGTTCTTTTCGTAAAATATCAAAAAGTGCTTCGTATGTTATGTGAATGTCAACCATGTTTATATTATTCCCTCAATTATCCCTAATAAAAAAAGAAAGCAAGAAAGGATATATAAATATTATTAAAACGAGGCCTTGTTTAAACTACTGTACATTTGTATATTGCGCATTATTATTATTTTTTATTATTATTATTATTGTTATCGCCTTTGGACAAATAACGCGCGGGCGGTAAACAGCTAAGCACATAGCCAGATTACTGTTTTTGTTGTAATTGGCAGTATACATAAAGACTCCTTTTTGAACAAGGCCTAAAACGAGGCTTTATTTTAGAAGGGATAAAAAGGTATATTGCATAATATAATCACTGCCTTTGGCTCGTGAAAACTATGTTTAAATTAGTAATTATACGTGCGAATTCAAAGATTTTTTGTATCTTCTTCAAAAAGAAAATTGCAAAGCAGTATAAAAAACTATACGCTTAGCACGAGCCTAAAACCAAAGATATAAAACGACAATAATTAATGCTTGTTTAAAAATAAAGAAAATATCTCGTCTAATTCACATGCCACTTCTTGAGATGTTGCATGAATCGTTAATCTAAGGAGAGGTTCTGTGTTACTTTTTCGTATATTAACAAAAATAGTGCTTGTTTGCAAAGTAAGACCGTCTTCTTTAGTTAATAAAAAATCTTCACAATCGTTGTATTGTTCTTGAATAAACTCTTCTAACATAAAAAGTGTTTGTTCGGGTTGTTGAACAGAAAAATTTTTTTCAGGTAAACTTGTCCATTTAGCTAAAAAAGGTGCACAAGCATCTTCTAAAGATAGGTTGTGCGTATCTAAATAGCGCATGACATTAAGTAGAGTTAAAAGAGATGAATCGGTATAGTGTAAAGAAGAAAAAACATAGTGAGCAGAACGTTCTCCACCAAAAATTCCTTCTTGTTCATACAATGTTTTTTTTAAAAAAGGATTGCCAGAAATTGTTCGTTTTACAACTATTCCTTTTTTTGTTAGCTCGTCAACAACACCTGGCGATGTTCGCATGTCAACACCTACTAAATCTCCTCGAGAAGCTACTTGTAAAGCAACAATGCCTGTTATTATATCAGGTGAAACAACAGTTCCATCGCGAGTTACAAAGACAATTCTATCAGCGTCACCATCAAAGGCAATTCCAAAATCAACTCCTTGAGTTTTTTTTACTTGAAGACATAAAGGAGTTAATACATTAGATAAAGTAGGATTTGGTTCGTGCGCAGGAAAAGAGCCATCAATTGTTTCGTTAAAGATAGTGATTTTAGAGTTTGCGCCAAGAATTTTTTGTAATGTTGTAATTTCATATATACCCATGCCGTTACTCGTGTCTGCTAAGATATGAAATGAGCGTGAAAGTTGTTTATGGTTTGAGCTCATAAAAGAAAGATATTCTTGATGTATTGACTGATGTTCCAGTCCGCCTTTTTTATTGTCTGCAAGAAGAGTGTAGGAAAGCAGTAAGCTTTTTATTTGCTCTAAACCGTTTTCAAAAAATATTGGTTGAGCATTTCGCCCGCATAATTTAAAACCATTATATTCTTTAGGATTGTGACTTGCTGTAATCATTATGCCCCCATCAAAAACATATTCATAAAATAGGGAAAAATAAAATTGAGGTGTAGAAACATCTCCTAAAACAACCGCAGTTGCTCCTGCATCTCTAATTCCTTGTATGAGTGCATCAGCAAGTTCGTGGCTGCCTTTACGAGCATCTTTACCTACCACCAGATATTTAGCATCTAAAAATCGAACAAAGGCATTACCTAAATGTTTAGCAAATTCAGGAGTTATATCCTTATTATAAATTCCGCGAATGTCATAAGCACGAAAAGGCAAGTTATCATTATCCATACAACAAAAACAGGAGATGAAGTTTATAAAAGTGATGGAAAAGCAACCAACTCACTTGTTTTTGCTCTTGCCTTGACGCACACTCAAAAACAAAGTGATTGTTTATGAACTTTGTGAACTTTCTTACAAACCAACGAGCAAATATTTTTGCGACTATGGTCTGCAACCTTGTTTTTACGAAATCTGATAGTGCTCAGTGCAAACGTCGCAACAGCAAAATAAAAAAAGAAGCGCCACGGCCCAGATTTGAACTGGGAATTCCATAAGGAACTGGTTTACACAGATAAGCAGCATGCAGAAAACTAAATACTGCTATGTTCGAGACCAGCGCACTACCAGATTATGCGACCGTGGCAGGAAAAATAAAAACCAAAGACTCAACGAATAATAAACAGGAAGCGACAAAGAATATCGCCAGATATTATTTCGTATGCGACCGTGGCAGGAAAAATAAAAACATAATAACAACACTTCTAAAATCTTTTTTCATACTGCGTAGTGCAATTATCTGCGTTGCAGTATAAATACATGAGTGCGTTGCAAATTATACTGCAAACAAGTTGCAGTATGCCTCGCACTAAACCTCGCTACAAGGCAGTACTCGTTCTTATCATTCTCTCCATACAACATCTACGTCATCTGTTCGAACGTAAGGTTGAATTCTTGCAGTTGTTGGGTTAATTGTGTCACCTGCTTGAAATTGCAAAATGCCAGTCCACGCAATCATCGCAGCGTTATCAATATTGAATTCATTTGGCAACACAAAGCATGTTGCTCCTCGTTCTTTACACATAATACGAGCCATTTCTTGTAAACGAGTATTACAAGCAACTCCACCACCCAAGAGCAATTGTTTTTTTTGAGTGTGAGCAAGAGCTCGTTCTGCAACTTCAAGTAACATTGCAAATGCCGTTTCTTGCAAGGAAAAACAAAGATTTTCTAAAGTATACTTACCGCTATCAAATAATTGTTTAAGCCGAGTTTGAAGTCCTGAAAAACTTACATCCATACCTTTTACAACATAAGGAAGTTGGATAAACGAATCGGCTTTTTTTGCAAGCTCTTGAATTTTTGGACCGCCAGGAAAACCAAGACCTGCATATCGTGCAAAACCATCTAAAAAATTTCCAATGCCATTGTCAAGAGTTTCGCCAAAGATACGATATTTTTTTCCTTCATACGCGATGATTTGTGTGTTAGCTCCTGAAGCATAAAGTAAAACAGGATCCATACAGGAATCAGAGTTTGGCAATTCGCCAACAGGTTTTGCCTTGAGACGACCAATTTCTAAATGGGCAATACAATGATTAACTCCAACTAAAGGAACATGCAAAAGTAAAGCCAAACTTTTTGCAAGAGCAAGACCTACTCTTAAACTATGACCCATCCCTGGACTTTGAGAAAAAGAAATAATGTCAATATCAGAAGGCTTTTTTTGTGCAACAGTTAATGCTTGTTGAAGAATATCATCACAAATATCAACATGATGATCGCCTAATTTTGCAGGAACAAGACCGCCTTTTGTAGTTGTGTATAATTTACGAACGTTACTTAATACTTCGCCGTCGCTTGTGACAAGACTCACACCAAATGTGTGCGCAGTTGATTCTATTCCTAAACAAAGCATAAAAAAAAACAAACAAAGACTGGTTTAAAAAAGTAATGGAAATAAGAGAAAAAAGGCAAACAATGAATTTTTGCTCTTGCCTTGACGCACACTCAAAAATCAACCGATTATCTGCAGGTTGATTTTTACGAAATCTGATAGTGCTCAGTACAAACGTCGCACAAGCAAAACTAAAAGAAAAACTTAACAACAAAAGAACAAAAGAGAAAAATAAGAAAAAAGAAAAAATTATAACGAATAATTCTTCTTGTAGGAAAGAATTTCTTGATCAATAGATTGCATGAAACGAAAAATACCTGCAGATAAAATATCCAAAGAACCCGCTAGTGAAGAAAAAATATCTGATTCTAAGTATTGTAAATCTTTAGCAAGAGAAAGCAAGACAAAAACTTCCTTGCAACTACCATAACTATACTGCAAGTGATTAAGAAAAACTTTATTGGAACGATTAGAAGCACCCTCAACAATATTAAGAACAATACTTGTTGATGCTCGTTGAAGTTGAGAATACATGTTACGAAGTTCCGACTCAGGAAACAAAGGAAGAATTTCATAAATTTCTAACACAAAAGCATACGCTTGAGAGTAAATTTTTAAATTTTGATATTTGCGAGCCATACAATATACTCTAAATAAACTCATTAAAATAATCAACTAAAGAAAAGTCGTAAGACTTGCGAAAATAAAAACAAAAATTCTCAGAACGCAAAAAAGTAAGGCAGTTTGTAAACTAGTAAAAAAATATTGGAATTGAAAAAAAGAATTAAAAAAGAAAAAATCATAACAAGGAAAAGAAATGAAACCCGAACAAAGGAATAGACAATGTAACTTTAAAAAAATCTAAAGTTGTAAATACAAACTATTAGTAACCGCGGACTTAACACCTCGTTGCCTCAGCGCTTACATCCCAGTCCTATCAACCTCGTCTTTTACGAGCGTTTTCATGTCTCTTTTCGAGGGAAGCTTCGTGCTTAGATGCTTTCAGCACTTATCTTGTAACGCGTAGCTGCTGGACATACCCTGTCGGATAATCCATACACCAGTGGCGTCGAGCCATCGTTCCTCTCGTACTAAATGGTCCTTCCTCTCAGACAATAAACAATTCCAATAGATATTAAACAAACTGCCTCACAGCGTTCTGAACCCAGCTCACGATCCCTTTTAATGGGTGAACACCCCCACCCTTGGACGCTTCTGCACGTCCAGGATAGGAAGAGCCGACATCGATGTAGCAAACCGCGCCGTCGATATGAACTCTCGGGCGCGACAACTCTGTTATCCCCGGAGTAACTTTTCGGTCATTCCTAGCCCCCATCAAGGAGGACTTAGGAGTTCGCTAGACCAGACTTTCGTCTTTGGATACATACTTATTATGAATCCAATCAGGCTGGCTTATGCTCTTGCACTCTACGACGGATTTCCAACCCGTCTGAGCCAACCATAGGGCTCCGTCGATATCTTTTCGACGGAATGCCACCCCAGCTAAACTGTCTACCAACCGTTGTCCTTGCGTTGCAAGTTAGCAGCGCGAATCCTGAAGAGTGGTGTTACATGGTCGCCTACACTCAAACTTGCGTCTAAGCTTTAGCAGCTCCCACTTACGCTATACAACAGGATTCACGTTACAGCGACAGGCTACAGTAAAGTTTCACGGGGTCTTCGCTTCCCACTGGAATTCTCTGGCCTTTGCACCAGAATAGAGATTTCGGAGGGTTCTAGGTAGGGACAGTGGAGATCTCGTTACGCCATTCATGCAGGCCGTCATTCAAACGGCAAGGCATTTTGCTACCTTAAGAGAGTTATAGTTACCCCCGCCGTTTACCAGCTCTTCGCTCCCTTGAATAGGAGTTTTAAGTACAGGCACTGGGCAGACGTCACCGACTATACACACCATTGCTGGCTAGCAGTCGGTTATGTTTTTGTTAAACAGTCGGACCACTTTAGTCACAAAGCCCTACAAACGCATCTATGCAGACACATAAGTAGGGACCCCTTATACCGAAGGTACAGGGCCAATTAACCGAATTCCCTTAACTAGTTTTTCCCTTCACACCTTAGGCTTCTCACCTTGGGGCACCTGTGCTGGTTCTGGGTACGAATTTTGAAAATTTATGCATATTGCTTTTTCACGGACTCCAGGCATCAACGAAACGAGGCAAAACCCCGCTATTCTACAGATTACTCGAGTTCTCAACATTACGTTACTCCCTCGACTTGTCTATATTAACACAAACGACAATTTGTGTTCGCCTAGCCAAAAGCGTCAGCAATATGCCCTGTGTTACCACGCATATTTCAAAAGTACTGGATTATTAACCAGTTTCCCTTTCCCGAATTTTCGAATTACGAAATCGGTTAGGATCGACTTACCCTTGACTGATCTACATTGTCAAGGAACCCTTGCCCTTTCGGTGACAGCGATTCTCACGCTGCTCTGTTCCTACTATTACCAGGATTTGCATTGCAAGCGGATCCACGTATTCTCGCGAACACGCTTCTTCTCCACCAACACGCCTGCCTACCGCACTCATTTCTGAGGCCCGTAGTATCGGTAATTTGCTTAGCCCCGTCCATTTTCGGCGCCTCCAACCTTGACAAGTAAGCTGTTACGCACTTTTTAAAGGATGGCTGCTTCTAAGCCAACCTCCTCGCTGTCTATGGTTGAAGACAACCTTCACCCTTTAACACTTAGCAAATATTTTGGGACCTTAACTACGGTCTGGGTTGTTTCCCTTTCCCGACTCACCCTTACGACGAGCCGGCGTCTCCCGAGGTCAACGGTGCAAAGACATTTGGAGTTGGAAAGCGAGCCGAGGAATTTCTTCCCCTAAACCCCCTATCCGTCGCTCTACCTTCTTTGCTACCTCGCTCGAGGCTTGACTACGGCCAACTTTGGCAGGAACCAGCTATCTCCGGTCTCGATTGGCTTTTTACCCCTAATCCCAGGTCAGAATAGCACTTGCTCGTAGCAATTCTTCAGGCCTCCACGATGTGTTACCACCGCTTCACCTTGCCCAGGAATAGATCGACCGGTTTCGGGTAGTATTCAAGTGACTTGAGGCACGTTAACACCTCCCCCCTCGTAAACTGCGGGGTCTTGGTTTCCCTTTGGCTTCTCTTTTACAGATTAACCTCGCCACTCAAACACACTCCCTGGCACGTTATTCAAAACGCACGATGCACATCCGAAGATGAGCATCCCACCATAGCTAGTAGGTTTCAAGGACTTTTAACTCTCTGTTACGAGTACTTTTCAGCATTCCCTCACGGTACTATGCTCTATCGGTCTCGATATATATTTAGAGTTGGAAGTTGCTGCCTCCCACATTCATGCTTAAAATCCAATAAGCACTACTCTTGGACACGTCAGAATCTTTTCAATGTATAATTACGGGACTATCACCCTCTATGGTCTTTTGTTCCAAAAAAGTTAATCTTGATTGAGGAAGATTCAACGACGGCCACACCACATCTCCACATCATTTCTGATACGGATTCAGTTTGCTCTTCGCTGCTTTCAGTCGCCCTTACTAACAGCATCCCAATTGGTTTCTTTTCCTACGGGTACTAAGACGTTTCAATTCCCCGTGTTCGCCACCCCGAAGGGGTTTATTGCGAAGTCGCATTCGGAAATCCTAGGTTCAAAGGCTGCATGCACCTCGCCTAGGCTTATCGCAGCTTGCCACGTCCTTCATCGCATATCGAGCCAAGCTATCCACCTACTAACCTTAGTTTACAACAGAGTTTTTTTGTGAAAAACTTTAGTGTGATTTTTTTAGTTAGTTATTTAGTTGTCTATTCCTTTGTTCGGGTTCATTAATATGAAGTTAAGATAGTGGGAACTATCAAAATTGCTCTCGCATATTTCCCCCTTCGTTCAATAGGTGTTAAGTATTGAACAATTGTTATGAATGTGATATTTGATGTAAGTAAGTTGTGATACTATGTATATACACGGACTCGTAGTTGCTATTATTTGTAATTACTGTTAGTCCGCAATGGACTCGTCGGGATTCGAACCCGAGGCCCCCGCCTTGCAAGGGCGGTGCTCTACCGGACTGAGCTACAAGCCCAATACATGTGTTATGAAAATGAATGGAAGGAAACAAGCAACAATTCGGAAATTATATCCGCTGTGTCATTTGGGTACAAAGTACTCAATGTTTGTTATGAGTTTTACTTTTTAATAAAAAGTAAAAAGGAGGTGATCCAGCCGCAGGTTCCCCTACGGCTACCTTGTGACGACTTAACCCGCCTCACTGATATCGGGTTCAATTTATTCAAAAAAATAAATTTTACCAAACACCTGCTCGGTTGGTTTGACGGGCGGTGTGTGCAAGGAGCAGGGACATATTCAACAGACGATGATGACGTCTGTTTACTAGGGATTCCGGCGTCATGCGGGTGGGTTTCAACCCGCAATCCGAACTGAGGTAATGTTTCGAGGATTAGCTTCTCCTTTCGGAGTTGCAGCCCATTGTCATTACCATTGTTGCGCGCGTGTAGCCTAGAAGATTCGGAGCATACAGACCTACCGTTGCCTACACCTTCCTCCTTGTTTCCAAGGCAGTTCCCACAAAGTGCTCAGTCCTGCATGCAGCTGTTAGCAATAGTGAGTATAGGTCTCGCTCGTTGCCAGACTTAACTGGACACCTTACGGCACGAGCTGACGGCGGCCATGCACTACCTCTCGGCTCGTCAGGTAAGCCCTTCAGGCTGACCTTCTTCCTGCCGTCGCTTCTAGTAAGGTTCTCTGCGTGGAGTTAGATTAAACCGCACGCCGCACCCCTGGTGGTGCTCCCCCGCCAATTCCTTAAAGTTTCAGTCTTGCGACCGTACTTCCCAGGCGGCGAGCTTAATGCCTTCGCTTCGACACTGCACATCCTCATGAGAAGTGCAACATCTTGCTCGCAGCGTTTACTGCCAGGACTACTCGGGTAATTAGTCGAAAATTCTGATGAAAACTGGACTTATTTTAGTAGTAGTTTGATTACGATCAAAAAATAAGTCGAAATACTATTATAGCAGAATTTCCAATATCTAATCCGGATCGCTCCCCTGGCCTTCGTCCCTCACCGTCAGATCCGTTCTGGTCAGATGCCTTCGCCATAGGTGATCCTCCAGGGATTATCACATTTTACCGCTCCCCCTGGAATACCTCTGACTCCTCCCGGTCTCAAGCAAGGCAGTGTCTCAAGCGCGCCGTCAAGTTAAGCTTGACGATTTCACAAAAGATTTACCTAGCCGGCTACGGACGCTTTAGGCCCAATAAACGTGGTTGCCACTTGTGGCGCTGGTGTTACCGCGGCGGCTGGCACCAGTCTTACCCACCACTTATTCTCCAAGTTATTTACACTTGGCAAAAGCCCATACAAAGTATGAGCACTTAGGATCCCCTTATCACACTTGCGTGCATTGTAAAGGTTTCGCGCC